>CAIYTC010000178.1 GCA_903929005.1 uncultured Dehalococcoidia bacterium
GCTGGTTGCCGCGATGACCACCCCTGATTGGGTGCCGCTTATGATGAAGGCTTCTGCCATTGTTACTGATGGTGGCGGTGTGACCTGCCACGCCGCTATTGTATCCCGGGAAATGGGATTGCCCTGCGTGGTGGGGACAAGAAGCGCCACCAAGGTACTGGCGGATGGTATGCTGGTAACGGTGGACGGTACCCATGGCATTGTTTATGAGGGCAGGCTGAAAGACAAGAAGTCCGAGGAAAAGGGCACGGAGGTGATAGCCAAATCGGCGCCCATAGTTACCGCGACCAAGCTCTATGTCAATTTGGCCATGCCGCATGAGGCTGAACGGATCGCCAAAGAGGACGTTGACGGCGTCGGGCTGCTGAGGGCTGAATTTATGGTCATCGATGCCTGTGACGGCATACATCCCCGGCAGTTGATTGAAGAGGGCAAGAGCAACCAATTTGTTGATGCCATGGTCAGGAAGCTGCGCATATTCACCCGCGCCTTCTATCCCAGGCCGATAATCTACCGTGCCATCGACTTCCGTACCAATGAATTCCGCAACCTGCGTGGCGGAGATAAATATGAGGCCGTTGAGCAAAACCCCATGATCGGGTTCCGCGGATGCTACCGGTATATTTTGAACCCCGACCTCTTCGAGCTTGAGCTAAAAGTCCTGCAGAAGGTGCGGGAACTCGATAAGAACCTTCACCTGATGATCCCCTTTGTACGCACACTGTGGGAGTTCCAACGCTGTAAGAAAATCATCGATGCCAGCCCTCTGAGTGATGACCGCGACTTGCAACTATGGATCATGGCCGAGGTTCCATCCGTTGTTTACTGGCTCGAGGACTATGTCAAAGCAGGTATACACGGCGTATCAATTGGTTCCAACGACCTCACCCAGCTTGTACTGGGCGTCGACCGGGACAGCGAGATATGCGCCCCGCTGTATGACGAGCGGGATAAGGCTGTGCAGGAGGCCATTAAGTCTATTGTGAAAACTTGCCACAAGATGGGCGTCACCTGCTCCATCTGCGGACAGGCGCCCTCCAATTACCCTGAATTTGCCGAGCGTTTGGTGGAATGGGGCATAACCTCGGTCTCGGTGAATCCCGATGTAATCGACCGCACCAGGCATAATATCGCGGCGGCCGAACAGCGCATGCTGCTCAAACTGGCGCGCAAAATGACCGTGAGCGAAGAGTAGTATAATAAAATAAGCGGCGACAATTGCAGGATAACTGCTATTTAGCACGGCAGTTATCCTGCTTTTTATTGAGATGAATAATTTACGCAACTTCTGCATCATTGCCCATATCGACCATGGAAAGTCCACTTTAGCCGACAGGATACTGGAGCTTACCGGCATGGTCCGCAAGACGAGCATGGACCAGATGCTGGACAGCATGGAACTTGAGCGGGAAAGAGGCATCACCATCAAAGCCAAGTCGGTCAGGATACCGTATAAGGCCGGGGACGGCGGTGAATACATCCTGAACCTGATTGATACGCCGGGGCACGTGGATTTTAATTAC
>CAIYTC010000179.1 GCA_903929005.1 uncultured Dehalococcoidia bacterium
CCGAGAGTAAATACCAGGGCGACCATTTTGCCGCGGCTGGCAGCCTTCGCCTCCTCGCCGATGGGAATTGACCACATATTTGATACCGTTGTGAGCATGGCAACAGCGTAAAACGTCATGAACATCAAGAATGAGGGTGTGAAATACACTATGCAGATGCAGGAAGACCCCATGAGCAGCAGTAATATTAGAATCGACCATTTCCTGCCGATAGTATCATTCAGCCCGTTGAGCAGGAACACCAGGAAAGTGGGGATAAGGAAGAGGGATTCTGTCCACGAGAACTGCGCCGGGGTCAGGTTATACTCTTTGAGGATATAAGGGAGGGCCGTTGTCTTGATGGTGGATATGTACCAATCAATGAGGGCGACCACGGTCATCAGGACGACTAAATAACCGATATAACCACGGCTGCGGGGCTTGATAATTGGTATGGGGGCGCTTTCAGTCTTATTCAACTTCTAACCTCCAAATCAAAAGATTTCTATCAACCGGCCATATAATGATTAAACCAAAACCATGGACAAGTCCTGCTATATCTTCACCTCCTGCCTGCAACGTTAATTAAAATTTCGTTAATAAACTATACCACGATTTTACCTGCAGTTCTCGCTGATACAACCGGTTATTTTTTCGCGTAACGAGATAAACCCGTGGTCGCTGCGGGAACGGGGGTAGGACAGGTCAATAGAGTAGATCTGTTTGATAGTGCCCGGACTTTCAGAAAGAACCACGATACGGTTTGATAAGTAAACCGCTTCCTCAACGCTGTGAGTAACGAAGAGGACGGCCTTACGGTTTTCCTGCCAGATATATAATAGCTCCTTCTGCATCTGGCTGCGCGTTTGCGCATCCAGCGAACCGAAGGGCTCATCCATCAGCAGCACTTCGGGATTATTGGCCAGCGCCCTGGCAATGGCCACGCGCTGCTTCATACCGCCCGATAGTTCAGCCGGGTATTTACGCTCGTTACCGCTCAGTCCCACCAGCCGGATATAGTGTTCGGCAATTTTAACCCGTTCTACAGCCGGTACCTTCAATAGCTCCGGTCCGAAAACAATATTACCCGTCACATCCCTCCAGGGGAATAGCGCGAAGTCCTGGAACACCAGTCCCCGCTCGGGCCCGGGTACGGTCACTCTATGGTCATCAAGATACACTGCCCCTTCGCTGGCGATTTCCAGCCCGGCCACTATTTTAAGCAGTGTGGTCTTGCCGCAGCCTGACGGGCCTACAATGGTAACAAACTCACCCGCAGCTACTTCCAGGTTGAAGTCCAGCAAAGCATGGGTGACCTTCCCGCCTTTTTTCTCTGTAAACGACTTGGATATGTGCTCTATGCTGAGCTTAGCCTGGCTCATGATTGGACCCGCCAGAAAAGCAAATTATCTTCCATCTTTTTCAAGGCGGTGAACATCAGGAAGCCGACGATGCCGATCATCAGCATACCGGCCACGGTCTTGGCCGCTTCCATGGTTGAATAGTAATACATTATCATATAGCCGAGGCCGGAGTTGGAGCCGGTCAGTTCAGCCGCTACCAGGCACATCCAGCCTATGCCGATGCCGATGCGCAGGCCTGCCATAATAGAGGGTGCTGCAAAAGGGACACACACTTTGAAAAGTATCTGGCCGGAGCTGGCGCCCAGGGTTTTGGCCACCTCCACCAGCTTTTTAGGCGTGCTTTCCATCCCCAGCACAGTATTGAGCAGTATCGGGAAAAAGGCGCCCAGCCAGATGAGGAAAACGGCGGGCGTGAAGCCCAATCCGAACCATAGCATGGCCAGCGGTATCCAGGCCAGAGGGGGTATGGGACGCAGTAACTCTATGATGGGTTCCAACAGGTCACGTGCATTGCGCCACCAACCGATGGCCACCCCGAGCAGGATCCCGGACACGGCAGCTATGGCAAAGCCTACCAGCACCCTCCACAGGCTGATGAGGGTATTTCCCCACAATTCGCCCGCCCAGGGCAAACCGGCCGGACCGGGCGCTATCAGCAAAGCATAGAGGGCACTGAGGACATCCACCGGCGTGGGGAATAGCTGTGGCAGGTTGGCCAGCAGGGCGGCAATCTCCCAGGCCAGCAGGAAGAGCATGATTGAGACTATGCGTAAAGGGCGCGTATCTTCACCTCTGAATATATTGGAGGTCTACCACCTTATCGACGAAAGCATCCAGATCCGGGACATCGCCGGCCGTAATGATAGGTTTTATCGTGCCGCTTTCCCCCAGGCTGATTATCTCCCGGGCAAACCTCTTTACATCGTCTTTGCTCAGGGCGTAAGTATATTTTACCCGCGTAAACGCGTTATCTATTATGGCAGCATCCAGCCTGGTCCATTTTTGGGCAATGGTTTTAGCATCCGCCGGGTTATCGGTGATGAATTGCACTGCCTTCCTGTGTGCGCGGATAACTGCAGCTACCGTATTGTCATTTTTCAGTGCGAAATCGTTGCGGGTAACCACTACACAGCAGGGGTGCCCCGGCCAGATTTCTTTAGATTCTACGAGCGCCTTGCCGTAGCCACCCACCACTGATTTGGCCACAAACGGTTCCCACACGAAATAGCCGCTGATGCGTCCGGTTTGCAGTGATTGCGGCATGTCGGGCGGCTTGATGGTTCCCGGGAAGAGGTCCAGGTCGCTAAAGCTCAGGGAATTCTGCGATAGCAGCATGCCCAGCATGACGTACTGTATCGAACCCGGCGCCGGTGTGGCCACCTTCTTTGATTTTAAATCGGCGACGCTATTGATGCCAATTTCCGTGGCCAGCGCCGAACCCTCAAGGTTTACGCCGGATATGATGGACAGGTCTATTTTTCGCGCCGCAGCCAGCACGGACGGGGCTATGCCGACATAGCCCATATCAAGCTGGTTGGCCGCCAGGGCATCCATCTCGGCAGGCCCGGCGTCAAAAGGCCCGGCTACCTGCACATTTATCCCCTCGTCTTTGAAAAAGCCTTTGTCCTGGGCAACGAAAAACGGCAACTGGTGCAGGTCTCCCAGCAGGTAACCTATCCGCACCGTTGCCGGGGTAGCAGGCGTACAGCTTAATCCGCCCCATAGCGGGACCGTCATAATAAATGCAAATACAAGGAAGGCCTGCTTTCTGATAAAAGGCAACATGCTGTTCTCCTTATAAAGCGAATTATATCAATTATAGGTAGTTGATTAAATTATACAAGATTTGTATAATTTGTATAGTCTCCCGGTTGGTTAGGCCACGTGGCCTGAAATTGTCCACTATGTTATCATGATGCCGTATTTTGGTCTTGTTGGCGCTCACATATCCTGTGTTTAAATTATTAGGAGGACGATGGTGAAACAAAAAACAATACAGGCTGATTACTGGGACAGGAAAATCGACATAGAGGTGCCCGGGGATACCGTAATAGGTGAAATCCCCAACCCGGCTGTCCTGAAGGATCCCGAAAAGGCTATCCGGAGAGCCATTAATAAGCCCAGCGGGTCACCGCCTTTGTCGGAATTAGCCAGGAAGGCGCGCAACGGCCGGGTCACTATAGGGTTCGATGATCCCTCCCGCCCGGGTAAACCCCGCCAGCTGATTATCCCCATCATCCTCGCAGAGCTGTTGAAGGCCGGAGTCAAGGAAGAGAATATCTACCTGATGTGCGGCAGCGGCAATCACTGTAAATGGACTCCCTCACAGTTGCGGGCCTGCCTGGGCCCTGCCATCTATGACCGCTTCGCCCCGGCCGGCAGCGCCTCCCGCGTCATCAATCATGATTGCCACGACCCTGAAAACCTGGTCTATATGGGCACGTCCGCGCTGGGCGACTATGTCGAATATAACAAAGCGCTGGTTGATTCCGACCTGTTCATCTATACCGGTACCGTAGTGGTCTCCAATTGGGGGGGCATGACGGGCACCGGGGTGATCATCGGTTTTCCCAGCACGCGCAGCATGACCTCAACCCATGGTTTCCCCGTGGTCGGTCATCCCGACTCCTGCCATGGCAACCAGCATACCATGATGTACCGCGCTCACAAGGAGGCGGTCATGGCCCGGATTGAAAAATTCACCGGCAAGCGGGTGTTCTACGTCGACGTCGTGCCCAGCGCGGGCGGGGCGCCGGCCGGGGTATTTGCCGGCTATTCTCCCGAGATTAATCAGCCGACCTGGAAATTTGCCGAGAGCATCTATCACATGGAGGTGCCGCAGGCCGACGTGCTGATTTACGGTGTGCCGCGCTATTCACTTTACGGTGA
>CAIYTC010000180.1 GCA_903929005.1 uncultured Dehalococcoidia bacterium
CCCTGGCCGGCCCCGATAGCGTAACCGGCTATCAGCATGCCTTCCAGTACGCTGTGCGGGTCGCTCTCCAGGACGCTGCGGTCCATGAAGGCGCCCGGGTCGCCCTCGTCGGCGTTACAGATGACGTACTTGGGGCTGCCGCCGGCTTTGCGCGTATTCAGCCATTTGACGCCGGTGGCAAAGCCTGCGCCCCCGCGACCGCGCAACCCGGACCTGGTTATCTCGTCTATAACACCCAAAGGCAATAGCCTGCCCAGCGCCTTTTCCAGCGCACGGTAACCGCCGCTGTCTATGTAATCCTCGATGGATTCAGGGTCGATTATGCCGCAGTTCCTCAGCACTATGCGCTGCTGACGCGACATGAAGCTGTCTACCTCTTCTTGCGGCAGTGCCCATTCCTCTACCGGGTGGCCGCCGATGACGTGCTCTTCGATTATGCGCTCTACCCGTTCAGGCGTAACCTTGCCGTATAGAACAGTTTGGTTATCACGTATCACCTCGGCCAGCACCTCCTGGTAGCACATGCCGATACAGCCGGTAGGTTTTACTGTGGCCTGCAGGCAGCGGCTGTTAAGCTGCGCCGCGAATGCGGCCAGCACCTTGCTACCTCCCGCGGCTATGCCGCAGGAAGCGACGCCCACCTTGATGACACATGATCCGGCATAATCGCCCATCATACAGTTTCACTCCAAAAACGTCATTGCGGGGCGCCCGCAGGCGACGAAGCAATCCTATCCTGTTCTTTGAGGCGGTTAACTATTTCCCCGGCTGATTCAGGGTTGAGCCGGCCGTGTATCTCACCGTTCACGGTGATGCAGGGACTCAGGCTGCAGCATCCCAGGCAGGCCACACGCTCCATCGTGAACCTGCCATCCTGGCTGGTTTGCCCTTCGCTGGCGCCCGTATGCTGGGCGATTGATTCTGCCAGGCGGTCGGCGCCGCCCAGGTGGCAGGCTGTGCCGTGACAAACCTTGATAATGTTCTTGCCCGGCGGCTGAAGCCTGAACTGCGAGTAAAAGGTGACAATGCCATAAATGTCACTGGCAAAAACACCCAGCTGGTCAGCCAGGCGCTGTATGACAGCGGGCGGGATATACCCGTATTCCTCCTGTATTTCCTGCAGGACAGGTATCACGGCCCCGGGCTGTGCATTGTGTTTGAATACAATGGCGTCGATTAATGTTAGGCTCATTTTTTCTGTGGAGACGGACTTAGTCTGCATATTCTTTATCATCTGAGTAATTTAGTATTAAGTTTGCCTGATCCAGCTCGTGGGCTTAGACCCCGCTGTGAACCATGGCGGTCAGCAGTTCTTTCTTCGATGCGTGGTGACGCTCAAACATGCTGACTATGCGCAGCACCTGCAGCTCCTTGCACCATTTCTTGGCCGCGACCTTGTTGGCAACGTCCTGTACGGTCACGGGGGCATCTATCATTATGACCATGTCGCTGCTGCCGATAACCGGGTCGACAAAGTCAACGCCCGGCATCTCCTCCAGGTCCCGCAGGATTCTTACGAATTCTCCCTGTTCGACTTCATCACATGCTGATACCAATAGATAAGCTCTTAGACCCATTTGGGGTACCTCCTTGCTTTTTTTTCCATGCCTGAATCTTAGGCCATTCCCGGTCCTCCTGACATCGGAGTTATCAAGGTTTTTTCGTCATAGGATATCCTGTATTGCGCGTCAGTGATGTCTACCAGTGCAATATCAGGGTTTTCCATGAGGCAATCTATGCCGTGTGGCGGTAGACTTATAAGCTATGAGTGTGATAACTTACTAACCGTATCAGGGAAAATAATGACGTTATGAAGAAGATAACTATCATGCTGGCCGAGGACCACGTGGTTGTCAGGGAGAGCATCAGGCGTTCGTTGGAAGCGCACGCCAACTTCCACGTGCTGGGAGAGGCCAGCGATGGAGAGGAGGCGGTACGCCTGGCCGGCACGCTAAAGCCCGACGTCATAGTCATGGATATCTCCATGCCCCGCCTGAACGGCATTGAGGCAACCAGGCAAATTAAGGCTGCCCATCCCTCCATTGCCATACTGATACTCACGGCGTACGATTACGAGCAGTATATATTTTCACTGTTATCGGCAGGGGCTGCCGGGTATCTTTTGAAGGATATAAGCAGCCGTGAGTTGATCGAGGCTATTGAGACCGTGCACAGGGGGGAATCGGTCTTGCACCCGCTGGTAGCGCGTAAGGTAATGGACCGTTTCCGTAGCACTAAAGGTGATACTGCTGGCGGGCAGGGCACGGATATATTGACCGACCGCGAAATGGGCGTGCTCAAGATGGCGGCTACAGGTAAAAGCAACAGCCTGATTGCCGAGGAAATGCATATCAGTGTCCATACCGTGGAAAGCCACCTGGCTGCCATCTTCAACAAATTGGTGGTGGGTTCGCGGACCGAGGCGGTCATCCAGGCCATCAAGCGGGGGTGGCTGACTATTGAAGAGCTGCCCTGACCGGGCAGGTTGAATGAGATGAAGGCAAATGGATGCAAGCCGTATAAACAGCGTGGCGATTGTGATGAAGGTGCTCAGGAACCAGCATTTCTGGTATATAGCGCTCATATTCGGCGCTTGCGGTAGCCTGCTGTATTCCAGCTTCCTGTCTTTCCTGGATGCGCCGGGTGTGTTCCTGCGTACAGGGTTGACCAGTTACACGCTGGAGAATGTGTTTTTCCTGCTGCCGGTAATCTACGCCAATTATATTTTCAGGTCACGTGTCGGGATCGTTGTCCTGGCGCTGACCGGCCTGACCATGCTCCCCAGGGCTATCTTTGTCTCGCACGACCCTGTAGCCGCAGCACTGGTCAGCAGCGGTGTGCTCGTAACCGGCAGCGTCATAACACTGTCATTTTACCTGTATAACCGCAATATCGCGCAGCGGGAATACGCCCATGCCACGCTGCGCAACCTGGTAGATGCCCTGCCTGTGCCCATCTTTGCCGTAAACAGGTTACATAAAGTTACACTATGGAATACGGCTATTGAGTCGCTGACCGGTATCAGGAGGGAGGATATACTGGGCACGGATGGCCAGTGGAAGGCGTTTTACATTGAAAAACGCCCTGTTATGGCCGACCTGATTACGGATGGCGCCACCGGCAGCGAGATAGAAGCGAATTACCCGGGCATATCCCGTCCCTCTCCGCTCATCCCGGGGGCTTACGCTGCGGAAGATTTTTTCCCGGCGCTGGGCAAAACAGGAAAGTGGCTGTATTTCACCGCCAGCCCTATTCCCGGGAGCAAAGGTAATATCAGCGGTGCGGTCGAAACACTGATGGATATAACCGACCGCAAAGACGCTGAAAAAGCAGTGACGGAATCGGAGAGAAGCTACCGCAACCTCTTCGAGAGTGCCCTGGACGCTATCTGGGTGCATGACCTCAAGGGCAATATAACGGCGGTCAACCAGGCTACCTCAAGGCTGACAGGCTATCCCATGGAAGATCTGACGAATTTCAATGTTAAAGTTTTCCTTGACGAAGAGAGCCTGCTGCTGGCCAGGCAAGTCAAGAAATCCCTCATGCAGGGCCGGGCCGTAACCATGCCGTATGAGCAGACTTTGTATAAGAAGGACGGCGCCAGGGCCTTATGCATGATCACTACCAACCAGATAACAGCCAACGGGTCGCTGGTGGCCTTCCAAAACATCGCCCGCGATGTCACAGAAGAAAGAAGGTTGTATGAGAACCTGCGTTACTACCTTGAGCAGATTACCCGGGCGCAGGAAGAGGAACGCAAGCGGATTGCCCGTGAACTGCACGACAGCACCCTGCAGACGCTTATCGCGCTGCTGCACCAGTTGGAGTTCGAGTTAAATAAGACGAACCTGCCGATTAAGGATGCCAAGGCGCTGTGGGGATTTCATGAGCAACTCAGGGAGGTGGTGCAGGAAGTAAGGCGCTTCAGCCGCGACCTCAGGCCTTCCATACTTGATGACCTCGGGCTGCAGCCGGCCCTGGAGTGGCTGACCCAGGAGCTGAAAAACAATTACGCGATTGAAACGAGGCTGGTAGTCTCGGGTGAGCAGCGCAGGCTCTCTCCGGAAGCCGAAATGCTGCTTTTCCGCATAGTGCAGGAGGCTCTGAACAATATAGCCAAGCACGCACAGGCCATAAATGCAGAGGTCAGCGTCGAGTTCGCCCGGGGCAGGATACTGGTAGAGATTAGTGACGACGGCAGGGGTTTTGAGGTTCCGGAGGAGCCCGGTGACCTGCTGCGGCTGGGAAAACTGGGACTGACCGGGTTGGCGGAGCGGGCCCAGTTGCTGGGGGGTACCATGAAAATCACCTCGGCGCCCGGCCAAGGGACCAGGATCAGGGTGGAAGCTTTCGCCTGACCGGGTTGAGTTTTTGTGCTCCCTGCCTCAAGCTGATCACCGTAATAAATCCACGACTATCCGGCCGGTTCATCAGCCAGGTTAATTCGTGGGTGGGGTTGACTTGAAGAAAACCGCGCTCAGCGGCGGGAGGGTGATGGAGAGGGAGAAGGGCCTGCCGTGGAAATCCAGCGGATCGGCCTGCACGCCGCCCAGGTTGCCCTGACCGCTGCCGCCGTACGCTTCGGCATCGCTGTTGAGCACCTCCTGCCAGTAGCCGCCGCGCGGCACGCCGATGCGGTAAGCCGGACAGGGCGATGGAGTGAAGTTGCAGGCGATCAGGAAGATATCGGCGCTGCGTAGCCCCCGGCGCAGGTAGCTGATCACGCTGTGCAGAGAGTCGTTGCAGTCAACCCACTCAAAGCCCGCGGGGTCGAAATCCAGCTCGTGAAGGGCGGGTTCGCTGCGGTAGAGGTGGGCAACGTCCTGAACCAGCCTCAGCAGGCCGCTATGCGGGGGGAATTGCAGCAGGTGCCAGTCCAGGCTTTTCTCATGGTCCCATTCGCTCCACTGGCCGATCTCGTCCCCCATGAAGAGCAGTTTCTTGCCCGGCTGCGTGAACATGTAAGAGAAGAGCAGGCGCAGGTTGGCGAATTTCTGCCAGTCATCGCCCGGCATCTTGCCCAGCAGCGAGGACTTGCCGTGCACGACCTCGTCATGGGAGAGCGATAGTACGAAATTCTCGCTGAAGGCGTAGAGCATGCGGAAAGTCAGCCTGTTGTGGTGGTATTTGCGGTAAACCGGGTTCCTGGTCATGTAGTCGAGCGTGTCGTGCATCCAGCCCATGTCCCATTTCATGCCGAAGCCCAGCCCGCCTAGATAGGTTGGCCGGCTCACCATCGGCCAGTCCGTGGACTCCTCGGCAATGGTCTGCACGTCGGGGTAATTCTTATATACTTCCTCGTTAAAGCGGCGCAGCAGGGAAACGGCCTCGAGGTTTTCGCGTCCTCCGAACTGGTTGGGTATCCATTCCCCTTTTTTTCTTGAATAATCTAAGTAGAGCATCGAGGCCACGCCGTCCACGCGCAGGCCGTCGATATGGTACTTGTCCAGCCAGAAGAGGGCGCTGCTGAGCAGGAAGCTGCGCACCTCGTGACGGCCATAGTTGAAGATATAGCTTTTCCAGTCGGGGTGGAAGCCCCTGCGGGGGTCGGCGTGCTCGTAGAGGTGCGTGCCGTCGAAGAAGCCCGGCCCGTGTCCGTCGGTGGGGAAATGCGATGGTACCCAGTCGAGTATCACCCCTATGTTATGCTGATGCAGGCAGTCCACCAGGTACATGAAATCCTGCGGTGTGCCATAGCGGCTGGTGGGTGCGAAATAGCCGGTCACCTGGTAGCCCCAGGAGCCGTAGAAAGGGTGCTCCATGACCGGCATCAGCTCAACGTGCGTAAAATTCATTTTATTGACATAATCAGCAATCCGCGGCGCCAGTTCCCTGTAGCTGAGCGGGCGGTTATTTTCCTCGGCTACGCGCATCCATGATCCCGGGTGCATCTCGTAGATAGACATGGGGGCATTTAGGCCGTTACTATGCCTGCGGCTTTGCATCCATGAGATATCTTCCCAGTGGTAAGCAAGGTCCCAGACTACGGAGGCCGTCCTGGGCGGCTGCTCGCTGTGGAAGGCGAAAGGGTCTGCCTTATCAGCGCGGTAGCGGCGCACGCGCGAATCGATATGGTATTTGTACAGGGCGCCGTTGCCCAGGCCGGGTATAAAGCCCTCCCAGATGCCCGACCCCTCGCGGGCGCTGAGCCTGAAACCCTGCTTCTCCCAGCCGTTGAAATCGCCCGTGACGTAAACCTGCGCGGCATTGGGCGCCCACACGGCGAAGAAGGCGCCGTCCCGGCCGCCGGCGCTAACCGGGTGCGCGCCCAGCTTGTCATAGAGGCGTATATGGCTGCCCTCGTTGAAGAGGTAAAGGTCGTCCCCGCTCAGCAGGCTGAAAGCTTCGCTGTCTGTATTCATAGTCTAAATCAGTAGTGGGGCAGTGTTCATTATTATGCAGGCAATTGAGTGTAAATATCAAATTGCTGAAGTGAGAAAGAGCCTAAATAAAGGGGCTATCCGCCTGGAATTTAAATCCCTTTTCTCTCAAGAGGCAGATACAGGCATCAGTCACCTGTTCGTCGTAAAGCAGGCCCCTGTTCCTGCTGATCTCCTCCAGAGCTATATCCATGCCCAGGGCAGGGCGATAGGGGCGGTGCGACATCATGGCCTCGACCACATCGGCCACGGCCAGTATCTTGGCTTCCTGCATAATCTGGTCGCCGCTCAGGCCCTGCGGGTAGCCTGAGCCATCCAGCCTTTCATGGTGCTGCCGCACTATTTGCGCTATCGGACCGGGGAACACGATAGTCCTTACGACATCGTAACCGGCCTCCGCATGGGCTTTGGCCAGGCCAAATTCAAGCTCCGATAGTTTGCCCGGCTTGCTGAGTATCTCTGCCGGGACGTAGACCTTGCCAACGTCGTGCAGCAGGCCGGCCACGCGCAGCGTCTCAACCCGGTCAGCGGGCAGGCCCAAATCACCGGCTATGGCCAGGGCAAGCTGGGTGACCCTCTTCTGGTGGCCGGCGGTATAGGGGTCGCGCAGCTCGCTCATGGTGGCAATAGCATTGAGGGTGCTCTCCAGCGCTGCCTCAACGTGCTCCAGGGCGGCCTTGAGGTCCAAAGCGGCTTTCTTGCGGCCGCTGATGTCCTCGGCTATGCCGTATGTGCCGACAATACCGCCGTCGATAACAATCGGTGTACTGGTTATATAGATATCGATCCTTTGGCCGTCTTTGGCGTTGATAGCCGATTCATAGGACTGTGGCTCACCCCGCAGGGAATCCTGGAAATGCGCGCGCATGGTGTCTATGTAATCCGCCGCCACCACGTCGGCCATGGACAGCGTCAGCGCTTCTTCCTCGCTGTAGCCGGTCAATCTCATGGCTGCCGCATTAGCGCTGGTGAAGCGTCCCTGCCGGTCGACTGAATATACGGCCACCGGGTTATGCTCGAAAAGGGAGCGGTACCTCGCTTCATTAGCAATGAGAAATTTCTCCATCTGCTTGCGTGCCGTGATATCGCGATGTGCCGCGATAGTCAACTTGTGGCCGGCCAGTTCAACCAGGCGTAAATGCGTATCCACCAGGAAAACTGAGCCGTTCTTTTTAACCTGCACCCCCTCGCAGGACAGCTCACCCTGCTCGGCCAGCTGTTTCTGGCGTTCATCCAGGCGGGGCAGCTCCTCTTGCGGGACCAACTGGCGCATGTTCATGGCCAGCATCTCCTCTTTGGTATAGCCGCGCAAGCTGCAGGCTGTTTCATTGGCGTAGATGATTTTTCCTTCCGGGTCATAGGCAATTATCGAATCGTAGGCCGCGTCGAGCAGCGCGGCCCGTTGGTTCAACTTTTCCTCGGCCTGCCTGCGGACTGTTATATCGGTGAGGAAATTCAGGGTAGCGTCCTTGCCCTCCCATTCTATTAGAACCGCCTGCAGTTCGACCCAGGCAACCCTGCCATCCCGTCTGACCACGCGGAATGCGCAGACGTCCTCGAAAACCTCACCTTTAAGCCTTCGCAAGTGCCGCTCAATAACCATCCGGCGGTCATCAGGGTGCACTAAATCGATAAAGGAGATGGAGGACAGTTCCTCCGGCGTATAGCCGAGTTGTTCAGGTGTAGTGCGGTTGGCGAATTTTATTTTCCCGTCCTGTGCCACGATGATGCCTTCACGGGCGTTTTCCACCACCAGGCGGTATTTCTCCTCACTGGCCTGCAGGGCCTGCCTGGACTTGATGCGGTCGATGAAGATGCCGATATCGGCTGCAATGGTTTCCAGGGAGTCCCGAACGACATCCGGCAGGTTATCCTGTGTATGCGAGTAGACGCCCAGGCTGGCTATGACCCGATCCTGATGCAGCACCGGTATCGTTGCGTGGAATGTGAACCTCTCCGGCTTCAGCAGCTCATCAAACGGTGGAGTGAACTCTTCGGCTTTTACGTAAAATGGCAGGCCTTTGCGAAGAAGGCGGGAAGACTTGGAATCTGCTTTGAGGACAGAGTAGCGTTCCTCCAGGTAGGCAGAGATCCCGCAGTGATACACAGCTTTAAAATCGCCGCTCTTTTCATCCAGGATATAGACAACGCCTGAATCAAATCCTGAAATGTTGATGGCTGCTTCGAGGCACAGTTGGGCCGTTATTTCAAGGTCAACTGTATCTAAAAGCTTCAAGGCCAGGTCGCGGCCAACCCTGGCCCTCGCTTCGGTCTGCCTGTGCTCCGTGATATCCACGCAGGCGCCGACCATGCGGACTACCCGGCCTCCCTCATCGAGGATTACCGAACCGCGGTCGATCCAATGGCGGAATAGGCCATGCTTATGCAGCATGCGGTACTCGACGTTATAGGGCTCTCCCGTTTCGGTATGGCTGCTGAGCGCAGCCATGACACGGTCGTGGTCGTCCGGGTGCAGCGCTCCTTCCCACGCTTCAATCGTCCTGGGGAACTCGCCGGGCGCGTATCCCAGCATGCTGTCGATATCGCCGAACCACTCTAAATGGCCGCTCAGGATGTCCCGGTTCCAGACGATATCGGAGGTGCTCTGCACCGCCTTACGGAAGAGATCCTCGCTTTCCGCCAGCTTAATGGCCGCCCCTTTACGCGCGGTGATGTCCCGGGCCATGCAGAAGGCGCCCGTTACGCGCCCGGAGGGCGAGATCATGGGACTGAGGGAGAACTCGAAATCGACCGGGCCGCCGTATAAATCGTAATGGTTTTCAAAAACGACACGCTCGCCGTTGAATACACGCCCGCCGGCCTCGCTCCAGTAGTTGCCTTTTTCTTTGGTCATAGCCGGACGGATGTCCATGCCTTCCACGAGCGTAGCTCCGTAAAGCAGGTTGTAGAGCTGGCGGGCAGGGTTGTTGGCGGCCAGCAAGCGGTATTCGCTATCGGCAGACCAGATCGCATCCTGCGTGTTTTCCAGGATGGCCGTCAGGCGGGACTCGCTTTCCTGCAGGGCTTTGAAAGACAGTTGCCGGTCGCTGATATCCTCAAAAGTCGTATAAACCTGGTAGGGCTTATCTTCGCCCGGCCTGAAAAGGGGTTCGGCATTTATCTTTAGCCAGTGATATGTATCATCGGCGGTGTTGAATATCCCCATCACAACATCCCGCACGGGTTTAGCGGTTTTCAGGGAAACCATCGCAGGATGATCATCAGCGGGAAAATCCGACCCGTCCTCATATACCGCTCTCCAACCGGGATCGTAAGACGTTTTGCCCATTAGTTGGCCGGGTGTCAATCCCAGGATGCGCGCAGCAGCAGGGTTGGCTGATATAATACATCCCTCTGCCGACTGGTAAACCACCCCCTGCGACATGGTTTCGAACAGCAGCCGGTACTGATCCTCACGCTGGCTCAATGCAGCCTCGGCCTCCTTTCTCCTTTCTGGCCCTGGGGCAATGGTATTTTCCGAATCAGCCATGTCACTCACCGAAGTCTTTTATATATTCATCTTTATTATACTGTTGTGTCAAGCCAGCGCATATTTGGAATAACCGGTGTTTTAGTACCTGTAGCATCATCGCGATATACTATGATAATGAAGGGTGGGCCGTATTTGTTATGCTATAATGGTTCTGCCTGTTTTGAAGCTATGAGCATCAGATATATTAAAGAGCCGCAACTGGTTGATCCCGTGATGATTGCCAGTTGGCCCGGCATCGGCAATGTCGGGCTGATCGCCGTGGATACACTGCGCAGGTCCACGCGCGCCGAGCAGCTGGCTTATATAGAGCCGCAGGAATTTTTCTACCCTAACAAGGTCATCATCCGCGGCGGTGAGCTGGTGGAGCTGGGGTTTCCTTCCAGCGAGTTTTTTTTCCACCGCAACGACCGGCACGACCTGATATTTTTCGCCGGGGAAGAACAGCCGGCTGAAGGCGGCGGCGTTTATGCTGCCGGCAGCCGGGCTTATGCCCTGGCCAACCTGGTGCTGGACGCGGCGCAGAAATTCGGCTGCCGGCGCATCTACACCTCAGGGGCGGCCGTAGCGCCGATACACCATACGGCGAGGTCGCGGGTCTGGGCCGTGCCCAACTCGGCAGATTTGCTGCAGGAATTTAAACAATATGCTAACACGGTGCTGATGTCCGATATCGAAGGCAGGGGTGGAGAGGGCAATATCACCGGGCTTAACGGGCTGCTGCTGGGGATCGCCCGCCGCCGCGGCTTAGAGGCCGTCTGCATCATGGGCGAGATACCGGTTTACCTGCAGGGCTTCCCCTTCCCTTATCCCAAGGGCTCTAAATCTGTGCTCGAGGTGCTGGCGGCTGCCCTGGGCATGTGGATCGACCTGGATATTATCAACCAGCTTGCCGAACAGAGTGAAAGCGAGCTTAGCAGCCTCTATGAGAAACTGCCGCATGAGATCAAGGACCAGCTTGACCGTTTGAAAAAGGCTACCGTAGCTGCCCCCGAAAGCAGCGAGGCCATTACGGATGAAGATAAAAAGAAGATTCTCGATGATATAGATAAATTTTTCAAGCGCGAAGGTGGAGGCGAACAGCATTGAGCAGGGAAGAGGTATTCAGGCTACACGGCCAGCATGCGCTGGAAAAGCCGGTGCTGATTGTTGCCTGGGAGGAGGACGCCAGCAACCTGGGCGTCCGGACGGTTGACTACCTCATCGAAGGGTTGGGATGCCGGGAATTCGGCGAGATCCTGCCGGAGGGGTTTTTCCCCATGGCCGGGGTGAACGTGGTGGATGACGTGGCTCAGTTCCCGCAGAGCAAGTTCTATATAAGTGACGAGCGCAACCTGGTCATCTTCAGGAGCAATATACCCAGGATCGGCTGGCAGGGATTTCTCAACGCGGTGCTGGACGTCGCCGGGCATGACTGCGGCGTGAAAGAGATATATACGCTGGGCGCCATGATCTCGTCTGCTGCCCATACGGTACCGCGTCTGCTGATCTCGATCGTTAATCAAAAGGAGATGAAAGAGGAGCTGGCGCCCTTCAATATCATGACCGGCACGGACTACGAGACCCCGCCCGGTCAGAAGCCCACGCTCAGCTCATACCTTAGTTGGTTGGCCCGGCAGAGGAACATCCGGGCGGTTAACCTGTGGGTGCCGGCGCCCTTTTACCTGGTATCGCTGGATGACCCGCGGGCCTGCAAGCGGCTGGTTTACTTTTTTAACAGCAAATTTGATTTAGGCGTGGATTTCTCTAAACTTGATGAGCAGATAGCGCAGCAAAATAACAAAATAGCCGGGCTTTTCGAGCGGTTGCCGGAGTTAGAGGCCTTTGTGCGCCGGCTTGAAACCGGCGACGGGCTGGATGGTGAGGAGAGCGAGAAGCTGACCAGGGAGATGTCGGAAGCCCTCAAGCAGGGTTAACAGTTGCTGCCGCGTCATAGCCAGGAGCCGCAGGCGACGTGGCAATCGCAGCACAAAAACGTCTTTGCGAGGAGCCCGCAGGCGACGTGGCAATCCTTTTGATATAATTTAGCCCTTATCAATCGATAAAGAAGGAGGATTATCCTATGGCAGTCGGTTTTCAAAAAGAGGGTAAAATCGCTATTATAACGCTTAACCGCCCCGAAGCCCTTAATTCATTTGACCCGGACCAGATCAACGAAGTCAACAGGTGCCTGTACGATTTCAACGCCGATGAAGGATTGTGGGTAGCCATTATTACGGGATCAGGTGAGAGGGCCTTTTCGGTGGGGGCGGACATCAAGACCACGCTGCCGCGCATACAGGCCAGCGCGCACCGTGGCGAGATGCCGGCGCCGGCCATCTGTGAGGATATGCAGATCTGGAAGCCCATTATCGCTGCCATCAACGGCGCCTGCCTAGGCGGTGGTTTTGAGGTAGCTCTGGCCTGCGATATCAGGATAGCAGCCGAGAACGCCACCTTTGGCTTTCCCGAGATAAACCTCGGCCTGATTCCCGGCTGGGGTGGCACACAGCGATTGCCACGGGCTGTGCCACTGGCCAGGGCCGCCGAGATGCTGACGTCGGGACGCCCTATCGATGCGCAGGAGGCCTACCGCATCGGACTGGTCAACAGGGTGGTTCCCCTCGCGGAGCTGATGAACGAGGCCAGGAAGATGGCCGGGACGCTGCTCGAGCCGGCGCCGCTGGCTGCCAGGGCGGCCAAGCAGGCCATGATGTTGGGGCTTGATACCACGTTGCTCAACGGACTGGAGATCGAGCACCGGATCGAGAAGACTGTTTGCCAGTCCAAGGATTTCAAGGAAGGCCGGCAGGCATTTCTTGAGAAACGCAAGGCTGATTTCAAAGCTAAATAATATTTTACATGTAGAAAACCCCTGGCATACCAGGCAGTTGAATCTGTAGGGGCGGGTTTTCAAACCCGCCCGCTGTTGCGGGCGCATTAAAGAATCGGGCGCACCTGAAGGAACGCCCCTGCGGTAAGCCTTGCCATTACCGTTGCCGGGGAGCGCAGTGACGGCGCAATCTATCGGCGTTATAATCTATTCAATATGAAGGTAGAGAAGGCCCGTGAGCTCGGCTTCTGCTTTGGTGTGAGGCGCGCCCTCAGCATCATCGAGGGAGCGGCCAGCCGTGCAGGCATAGTCACGCTGGGGCCTATCGTTCATAACAAGACTGTCGTAGCCCGGCTGAAAAATTTGGGTGTTGGTGTGGTAGACGACATCGGTAGTCTGAAAGGCGGCCTTATCGCCATCTCATCACATGGCATTTCGCCGGAAACGCTGGATAAGATAAATGCCAGAGGTGTGGAGGTGATAGATACCACTTGCCCTATTGTGCGCAGCGCCCAGAAGGCTGCCCGCAGGCTGGCCAGGGCGGGCTTCGGAATTATTATCTTTGGCGAGGCCAGCCATCCCGAGGTCAGAGGCCTGCTGGGCTGGGCAGGCCGCAATGCTATCGCCTCCATGGATGCTGAAGTTGTTTCAATTGACAGCCTTCCCCGGCGCATCGGCATAATGGCGCAGACCACCCAGAGCCGAGTGGAATTCACGGCATTCGTCAACAGGCTTAATGAAAGATTATTGCTTCACTCTCAGGAGATCAGGGTCATCAACACCCTCTGCCAGGAGACACAGAAAAGGCAACTGGCTGCCGAGGAACTGGCCGAGACCAGCGACCTGATGATAGTGGTGGGTGGGCACAACAGTGCCAATACGCGCCGCCTGGCGGAAGTCTGCCAGCATAACGTGGAAACGCACCACATCGAAAACGCGTCCGAGATAGACGCAAAGTGGTTAATGGGCAGGAGGGCAGTCGGCATCACTGCCGGGGCTTCGACGCCCGACGAGGCCATCGAGCAGGTTATGCGCAGGATAAAGGAGCTCGAACCACAGTGAAGTATAAAAAGGCGGCCTGGCTCATAATGGCCTGGCTGGCCGTTGTTATGGCGGGCTGTCTCAGTCCCGCACAGCTAAAAGTTGCGCAGGGTGACGCCTATTTGGACCGGCAGGACTGGGATAATGCCCTGACCATGTACAGCCAGGCGGCCAGCCTCGACCCTGTCCCTAATCTCAATACTAAGCTGGCGCAGGCATACGGCGGCAAGGGGGGTGAAGCCTCCGCGAAAAAGGACTATGCAATTGCGGCCTACTATTACGGACAGGCCAAAAGCTGTGACCCGGCTGTTGACTTTAGGGAATTGTATGGGGGAGCCCTTTACCAATCAGGCAAGCTGGATTTGTCACAGCGGAAATACGGCGAGGCGGTCACAGCATTCAGCGCTGCCCTGGAAGCCGGTTATGCTAATAAAGATGCGCGCTTAAGCCGCGCCGAAGCCTATGCCGCGCTGGGGCTTTTCACCTCCGCTATCGGCGATGCCAGCCTCTGCCTGGATTCCGACGCAAATTCGGTCCGGGCCCTCGGCATACGCGGTTACGCGTATTTGAAGACCGGGGAATACCGGCAAGCGCTGGCGGACCTGAACGGCGCCATCGGGCTTAACCAATCGGACAGAGAGGTATATTTCAACCGGGGTATGGTGCTGAAGTCCCAGGGCGAATTAAGAGGCGCGGCCGCCGATTTTCAAAGGGCGCTGAAGCTGGATCCGTCATACCTGGAAGCCTGTATCTGGCTGGGCCGGACTTATTATGCGCTGACGGAATATTCCGCTGCTGTCGAACAATTAACCCGTGGCCTGCAGATAAACCCTCTTGAAGCTACTATCGTTTACAACGACCGGGCGGTCTGCCTGGGGAAAACGGGTGAATTCAACGCTGCCTTAGCCGATCTGGATACTCTTATCTATCAGCATCCTGCTTATTACCTCGCGTACTATAACCGCGGCGCCCTCTTTATGAAGATGCTACAGCCACAGCTTGCTATCGATGATTTGGATACCTACCTTTGCCTGGATATCTCCGATAAATTCGGTTGCCGGGAACTGGCTTACGGTTGGCGCGGCTACTACAATCAATATGCGATGTGCTGCTTCAGCCCGGGCGTTTCACAGTACGCCCTGCAAAGCTGTGATAGGGTGTTATCACAAAGCACCAGGCCGCAAGAGTTGCCCTGCTCGGATGGGGCGCTTTATTTTGGCTGTGAAGCGGGGGACAGCAATACGGCTGTATATATCGTCCCGGGTTCCTTCTGAAGCAGTGGCTTAGCCCAATTCCGCTGAAAGCAGGCGCCCGCCCAGGATGTGGAGATGGAGGTGCGGGACGGCCTGCGTGCCATCCGGCCCGCAATTAATACATAGCCTGTAACCCTTCTCCGCCAGGCCCTCTTGCTCCGCCACCTTTTTAGCTGCCAGCAGCATTTTGCCGGCCAGCGCCCGGTCAGCATCTGTGAGGCCGTTGACCGAGGGTATGTGCCTTTTAGGGATGAGGACGTCATGCACCGGCGCCAGCGGGTGTATATCGCGGAAAACTAAAAAATCCTCATCGCTATATACGACGTCCGCCGCAAGGCTGCCGGCGGCAATCCGGCAGAATACGCAGTCCATGTCCCGGGCTATCAGGCGATCCTGATGGTCTGGCAGGTAGTAGTGCGCTCGATGCCGCCGATCTTATGAAACTGCTCGGTGATGAGCTTGCCGACGTTATCTACCGATTCTCCCTCGACGACAGCTATGATATCGTAAGGGCCCATCACGGCGTCAACCGATTTTATGCCATCGATCTTCTTAAGATGCGTCAGCACCGATTTGGTCTGTCCTACCGATGTGGTAATGAGAACGTATGCTTTGGCTGCCATAATCCCACCTCCTGTTTACCAAATTTTAGCCTATCGCATTTGCTTTACGCAAGCTTTCGATATCCGGACTGGAATAGCCCAGCGATTGCATCACCTCGTCCGTGTTCTCTCCCGAATAGGGCGCCAGGCGCCTGACCCTGCCCGGGGTATCCGAGAGCTTGAGGGCGATACCGGGCTGCCTGACCTTGCCCAGCTTAGCATGGTCGAATTCCAGCAGCATCTTGCGGTGCAAAAGCTGCGGGTCGCTGAAGATCTCGTCCATTTCGTACACCTTGCCGGCCGGCACATCGTGCTTAATCAGTATGTCGAACCATTCGTTGCGCGTTTTGGTCAGGAAGATTTTCTTTACCTCTTCCTCTGCCTCGTACCACGTGGCATCCGGCGGCTTATGCAGGAAATGCTCCGGCGTGAAACTGAAGACTTTGAGGTCTTCCCGCCCGATGGCCTTACAGAGGTTCTCCCAGAACCAGGGCTCAACGCAGCCCAGGCTGATAAGTTTGCCGTCGCCGGTTTCATAGGTCTTGTAGTAGGGATAGCCCCCGCCCAGCGCCCACTCCCCGCGCGGGAATTTGAGCCCGCCGCCGAAGTACTGCTGCAGGAAGAAGGTCATCAGCGTGATAACGCTGTCGGTGTACGAGATATCGACAAATTGTCCCTTGCCGGTCTTTTCGCGGGCGAAGAGCGCCAGCATGATGCCCATCACGCCATGCAGGGAGGCCCCGGCGAAATCGGCCAAAAAGTTGAGCGGGATAACCGGCGGCTGTCCCGGCCAGCCGATCAGGTTAAGCGCTCCGGCGATGGAGATGTAATTTATATCGTGCCCCGGGTTCTGGCTGTAGGGGCCGTCCTGGCCGTAGCCGCTCAGCGCGCAGTAAACGATGCGCGGATTAATTTTATTGATCGTCTCGTAATCGACGCCCATACGCTTGGCCACGCCCGGGCGGAAGCCTTCTACCACTACATCAGCGTCTTTGGCCAGCCCGTAAAAGACCTGTTTGCCCTGCTCCGATTTAAGGTTAAGGCGGATACTTTTCTTGTTGCGGTTGAGTGCGTTGAAGGCCATCAGGGCTTTAAACCCCTCGGCCTCAGCCGGGTCGATCAGATTGCGTCCGCTGGCCTGTGGTACGGCCTCCACCTTGGTGATGTCCGCTCCGAAGTCGCCCAGGATCATAGTGCAAAGCTCGCCGGGGGGCATTTGGACAAGCTCGATAATCTTAATCCCCTCTAATACCTGCATGTGGCCTCCGTGGCTATGTGAAGAATTTGTGTTATCTTACAGGCAACCCTTAACACAGTCAATAAAGTTTGGACGTGTGGAGCATGTCATTGCGAAGGGCCGCAGGCGACGAAGCAATCTATTTAAGGGGACAGATTGCCGCGCCCTTCGGGCTCGCAATGACGGACTATATGATGACGGGTGCTAAATTGTTCAGGATCTGCGTTACCGCCTCGTCCCGGTTTAGTGTATAGAAGTGGAAGCAGCGGATGCCATTGTCTATCAGGTCGAGGCACTGCTCCGTGGCCAGGTCGATGCCGGCCTTGACCACATCGTCCGGGTCTTCCAGTTCTTCGAACTTGGTGGTGAGCAGGACCGGTATCTCCACGCCGCTCAGTTCGCTGAAGCGCTCGACTTTCTGGAAATCCGTAATGGGCATAATGCCGGCGATGATGGGGATGTTGATGCCGTCCTGCTCGAAGCGGTCCAGCATCTGGTAGAAATGGAAGTTCTCGAAGAACATCTGTGTGATGCCGAACTCGGCGCCCTGGTCGATTTTCTGCTTGGTGAAGGCGGTGTCGAGTCCCAGGTTGGGCGAATCGAGGTGCCCTTCGGGGTAAACCGCCACGCCGATGCAGAAATTCTTATAGCCGGCCAGGAAGCGCACCAGGTCTGAGGCAAAGCGGAAATGCACCTGGCCGTCGAAGGTGTCCTGCCCGTACTCTTCGGGGTCGCCGCGCAGCGCCAGGACATTTTCAATGCCTAAACCCTTGTAGTAGTTGATGACCGGCTCCAGTTCGCTCTTGCGCGGGTCAGCGCAGGTGATATGCGGCATCACGGTCAGTCCCGTTTCAGCATGCAGCTTCTTGACGATATGCCGGGTCTTATCCAGCGTGTTGACGCCGGCATGCTGCGTGACCGAGATGAAGGACGGGGAGAATGATTTAAGACGGCCGATGCGCCGCAGCAGCCTGTCCTCGCCGATCGGCGTTGTAGGCGGGAAGAACTCGAAGGAGAGGCATTTGCCCTGCCCCTTAATAATCTCACTGATCTTCATGGTTATAGCGTCAAATCGGCCTGTTTGAGGCCAAAAACAGCGTTAATCATACAGGCGCGGCAAGCGGAAATCAAATTATGCCGGAAACGGCGGTGATTATACGCAATCGCCTGTTTATTCCAGCAATTCGGGATGACTCTTGACGATCAACTGCTCGGTCAGCTTGCGTAGATTTCTTGCCAGTCCAATCATCTCTGTGGCTTCCTGCTGTGATACGGTGCCGGCGCGCTCATAGTCGCTGATGTTGCGTTTTTTGCGGAAGTCGTCGAGCAACCTGACAATCGAAGCGTCGATATTTAGAGTGTATTTCAATGATTGTACAAGCCGATAATGGTGCGCTTCGCGGCTGGCGCGAAAGCCCGTGGCTGCCAGTGCCGCTGCGCAACATTGAAGCGCTGCATTATAGGCTGTGGAAAGGCGCGTATCGTTATCAAGTCCCTGTATCTGACTTTGAATAATATCGCGGTCGGCAATCAGGATCAGGTCGCCGATTTCTTGCGGCGAAGTCCTGTGGGGTATTATCCACTTATTATTTAACCAGTCTTGCAAACTCATCAACGTTCCCGATTACAGATATCCTCGGATTTTCCATTACTGATGATATGAAGTGGTCTTTTGCTTTAAGCCGCCCCTTGAACTCCTGTGTTGAATATACCGCATAATTGAGTTCCCTCTGAAGTTTTTCCTGTGCCGCAGCCAGCGCCGCCGAAATTCCAGCAAATGAAATAGATCCAATTACCATCAGGTCTACATCGCTTTGTCTATTCTCATTGCCTGAAGCGAAAGAGCCGTAGATAAAGGCCGCTTTAATCCTTTCCGCCAGAGGCTCCAAGGCCGAACGCAGAATATCGGTGAGCCCCGCTGTTTTCAATACTATGCCTTTCAATTCGTGGTAAATCGGGCAATTTTGATTGGCCTGGTAATATACATGGTTATCCATGTATTGCTGCGTGACTATGCCGGCGTTCGTTAGCTGCTTCAATTCGCGCTGTACCGGGCCAAGCCCGCCCCCCGTTTCCCTGGCAATCCTACGCAGGTAAAACTGCTCGTCCGAGCGCGTATAGAGCAATGCCAAAATCAAGCGCCGTGTTTTACCGAACAGGGTATCAGATAGTGAGTCATTTAACCAAGCCGTAATCATTATAGTTACAATTGTAACCGATATTATTACAATTAGGCAAGAGCTTCCAGTCCCCGCACCACCTGCAAGCCTGTAAAAGGATAATGCTCCACATTATTGGTCAGCAGGGGTACGTTTAGCTGAAGCGCCGTCGCCGCGATGATGGCATCGGCGATGCCCACGGTCATGCCTCCGGCGCGATTCTCCGCCAGTATACTGCCTGCCCGCCGGGCAACTGCTATATCAACGACAACGGAGATGAGGCCGTCAAGGAAGGCGTTGGTTGCAGCCTCTTCTACAGTTTTCATCCCCTGGTATATCTCGAGGTGAGTAAGGGTGCTGATCGCCAGGAGCCCTTCCCCTGCCCAGTGCTCAAGAAGTTTGCGGGCATAGTCGCGCCGCCTGAGGAAATCAATGGCAATGTCGCTATCCAGCAGACAGGAAATACCCTTGACCCCGCTACTTTGCACTGCGACCTCTGAGATGTGTTAGGCGTTCACTATCAGATGCCCTGATAGCACGGACGTAAGCTGTAGAATCCTGGGGGGTAACCAGGTCAGCATGAGCCTCATTTTTCCAGGCGCCGAATCCCTTCATAAGGGCTACCTTCTGCTTGCGGTAGGCTATGTAATGCTCCAGCGCCTCGGCAAAAAAGGAGCTTACTTCCCCCGGCGGAACCATAGAGCGGATTTCCAGGGCTAAATCCCTGGGAAGTGTTACTGATACCTTGGCTGTTTTCCCTCTGCTACTCATTCACCCCCTCCTCGGTTAAAAAATTGTGTCATACTGATAATACTACCAATTGTCTTACAGCGTCAAGGGGGAGCGCGGGTGGACGACAGGCTGGACGGGGAAATTGATACCGTTACGGATTGACAAAACGGGGCGGGGCAAATATTATTGGAGTCGCATGGACGATGCGCTTTCCACGGCCAGGGTGCTGGTAGAGATACAGGAGGAGGAGCGGCGCGCCATTGCGCGTGAACTGCACGACCGCCTCGGTCAGTCGCTGGCTGTCCTCAAGCTGCTGCTGGGCGAGGCCATGAACTCGCCGCTGGACAGGACGCGCTACACGCTGGGCGAGGCACAGTCGCTGGTCAACGAGATGATGTCCCTGGCGCGCGAACTTTCGCTTGAACTGCGGCCCAAGATGCTGGACGACCTGGGGTTACTGCCCGCCCTGTTATACCTTTTCGAAAGCTTTACAGCGCGCACACATGTGGCCGTTAAGTTCGAGCACTACGGGCTGCACAAGAAGTTCCCGCCTGAAACGGGACTGGCCGCCTACCGTATCGTGAAGGCGGAGCTGGAGAATGTGGCTGCTTTCGCCGGCGTGGCCGAAGCCCGCGTGCTGGCCTGGTCGGACCGCAGGGTGCTGTCCGTGCGCATCGAAGACCGCGGGTACGGCTTCGACCCTGGCGTAATACCTGCTGACCGCCTGTGCGGTATCAACGGTATGCGCGGCCGGGCGCTGGTAGCCGGCGGCGGGCTTACCATTTTATCGGCGCCGGGGCAGGGTACCGTGGTCACAGCAGAACTGCCGCTGGCCTTGAAACCTAAAAAGGAGCCGGGCGATTAAACCATGACTACGGTGTTGCTGGTTGACGATCACCACGTGGTACGGCGCGGCATCCGGGCGTTGCTGGAGAACGAGGCGGGTATACAGGTTGTGGGTGAAGCTGGCGCCGGCGTAGAAGCTGCGCGCCTTACTCAGCAACTCAAGCCCGATGTGCTGATCATCGACCTTATGCTGGCAGATATGAGCGGGCTGGAGGTCATCCGGCAGGTCCGCAAGAGGTCGCCCATGACGGCTGTCGTCGTGCTTTCCATGTATGGCAATGACTGCTACGTGGTTGAAGCCATGGGCGCCGGCGCTAAAGCCTATGTGCTGAAGGATTCACCGCCCGAAGAGCTCCTGCGTGCCGTGCGTGAAGCTGCTGTGGGACACCGCTACCTCGCCCCGCCGCTTTCCGACAGGGCCATCGAGGTTTATTTGCAGAGGTCGGAGGACAGCCAGCTCGATCCCTTTGACATGCTCACCTCACGGGAAAGGGAGGTGCTGCACCTGGCGGCGCAGGGCCTGACCAGTTCCGAAACAGCTAACCGCCTGTACATCAGCCCCCGTACCGTGGAAGTGCACCGCGCCAGGGTCATGCAAAAGCTCGGACTGCACAACCGCACGGAGCTTATCCATTTCGCCATCAGGCGCGGGATTATACCCGAAAAGTAGCCGGCCCTTTTACCTGTCACTGCGAGCCCGCCCAAAAATGTCTTTGCGAGGGTGAGCCGAAGCTGCGAGCCGTAGGCGTGGCAGCCTTCAGGCGACGAAGCAATCTCAAGGTATAACGCCACTATGCGGACAGATTGCCGCGGCTGCTGCGGCAGCCTCGCAATGACGTTTTTGTGTCTGTCTTTGCGAGGGTGAGCCGAAGCTGCGAGCCGTAGGCGTGGCAGCCTTCAGGCGACGAAGCAATCTCAGGGCATGACACCTTCGAACCTAAGGATTGCTTCGCTACGCTCGCAATGACGAGAGTGGAGAGCGCCCGCAATGACGCGCTATGGCCGTTTCGCCCCTACATCGCCTTGTCCGCGATCGCCCCCAACCCTGCGCCCTGCTTCTGCTTGAGGTAACGGTCGCGGATCACATAATAGGCGACCCCTATTATCATCCAGCCGATTAATATGAGGAAGGCGGTCAGGCTTTCCATCACCAGGAAGGCTATGAATACGGCGCCGAAGAGCAGGGCCACGACAGGGATGATCCAGAGCCAGGCCCCTTTGAGCTTGAAAGGCGCTCTGGCGTAGGCGTCCGGCATCTTCTGGGGGAAGCGCATGGCGGAGATGAGGATGGGGAAGAAGAGGATGAGGGAGCCGATGGAAGCGGTGATAGAGAGCACTTTGAATGAGGATGCGCCCAGCGGCAGGAAGACAAGGGAGAGCACCAGCATGATGAACAGGCCCCAATGCGGCGTGCCGAAACGTTTGCTTACTCCGGCCAGCGCTAACGGGAAGACCCCATCCTGCGCGAAGACCAGGATGTAGCGCGAGGCGAACATGAAGGTGGCGTTGATGGTGGTGGCCAGCGCCAGCAGTCCCCCGCCTACGGTGAAAAAGAGTGCCAGCGCGGGCGGCATGAACTGCCCGGCCGGCACGGAGAGCGGCTGGTTGGCGCACAGGCTGAGCGGGACCGTGCCGACCGTGACCAGTCCCATCAGGGTGTAGATGACGATGACAATAGGCATGGAGATGGCGAAAGAAAGGGGGATATTCCTGCCGGCGTCCTTGATCTCGGCGCCCAGGTCGATGATGAAATTGGCGCCCATATAGGCGAAGAAAAGCATACCGGCGGCGATGCCCAGGCTGGCAAACCCGCTGCCGAAGAGCGGTGTAAGGTTGGCCGTGTCAATGGACGGTATGCCCCAGATTATATATACCAGCAGGGCGGCCATCAGCACGAAGAACATACCTATCTGCACAAGGCTGGCGGCTTTCACTCCCAGCAAGTTGATTATGACGAAGAAGACCAGGGCGATGACAGCGATCACGTTGCGGTCGAAGGCCGGGAAAATGACGCGCAGGTAATCGGCGAAGGAGAGGGCATACATGGGCATGCCGCCCAGCATGATGCCCATCATGATGCCCCATACTCCGATGAAGCCCCAGAAGGGGTTGAGTATGCGGCTGGGATAGCGGAAGCTGCCCCCCACCGTGGGCAGGACCGAGGCCAGCATGCCGATGGGCAGCAGCGCCAGCACCATGGGGATAGCAGCGATGAGGAAGGCGAAGGGGAGGGATGGCCCGCACATGGCAACGGCCATGCCGGTCAGGGCGAAGATGCCCGCGCCGATGATGGCGCCTACCTCGATTGATACCGTGTCCAGCAGGCCGAGGGATCTCTTCAGCCCGCTACCTGATGCCATATCTTTATTCTCCATTAACGTCCTCCCGTAGATTTTGCGGGCGGGTTTAAAAACCCGCCCATTTTAACCCTGTCATTGCGGGCGGGTTTGAAAACCCGCCCCTACGGAATTTGCCGTAGGGGCGTTCCTTCAGGTGCGCCCGCTCTTTATGCGTCCGAAACACGTGTTTCATTCTTCCTGCAGGCATTGCGCCAGCTTTTCATGGAAACACCACTGCACTGCCGCTGGCAGCCTGGTGTAGTCGTGATTCCCGGCCAGCTCCCGGCTGAAATCCACGCCGTTATAGGTGTGCCAGTATAGCAGCGGCGCGCTGCCGGGTTCAGGGCGCTTTTTAATATAATCGAGCATGGCCGCCACGGTCTTGGCGGTGTAGGTCAGTTCCAGCGCGATGCCTTCCGTGCGTTCCATCAGCGACAGGGCCTGCTCTCCTTCGGGCGTCACAGCCCCGTATTCGCTGCCGAAGAATTCGTCGATGACATGCACGTCGCTAAGTGTGAATTTGAGGTCGGGCACGCTCTTATCATATTTGCGCAGCAGGCCGGCCATGTGGTTAGCCAGTTTCCATATGTGAGCGTCCCTGGTCACCCACCCGGCGGCCACGCGCACCCCCATGACCTTTGTCTTCAGTCCGGCCAGCCGGCAGCCCAGCAGCAGCCCGGCCATCGTGCCCTTGGAGCCCAGGGCGCAGAAGATGTACCCGGGTTCGGGCAGCAGCCCGGCGTCTACCTGCTGTTTGAGTTCCAGCGCGGCGTTGACGTAGCCGATACTTCCCAGGGTGGAGGACCCGCCGGGCGGGATGAAATATACATTGCCGCGTTTCAGATAAACCCCGGCGGTCTGCAGTGCGCCTATAGCCATATTGGGCGCGTAATGTATCTCGGCGCCGTAGCGGGCGTCCAGCAGCAGGTTTTCCTGCACGTGGCCGGTGAGCGGCTGCCTGATCAGTATAAGCGCCGTTTTCATATCGAGCCGGCCGGCATGTATGGTGGTGGCCAGGCCGTGGTTGGTGCCGATCCCGCCGTAAGTGATAACCCAGGGGCAGCCTTTTTTGCGGGCGTCGGCCAGCATGAATTCCAGCTTGCGCACCTTGTTGCCGCCGTAAACATCGGAGGACTTATCATCCCGCTTGATCCAAATATTTTCGTAGCCAATGGCCTTTCCCAGGTTCTCCAGCTTCTGCACAGGGGTCGGATAGTTGGCCAGCGAAATCCAGGGCAGGCGCCTGGCCAGCGCCGGGTACTTTTCAAAGAGCGGCAGTGTCATACGTTACTTCTCACTGCTTTATAACCAATTCATCCAGCATTATCTGCCGTGCCTTCTGGTGCGCGGACAGGCGCTCCTCATAGTCCAGGCGGGTGGCTGTCTCGATGGTGTAGACGTTGTCGCTGTTATAGAGGCGGGAGTAGTTAGGCACGCCTATCTGCCCGGTGGCGCGCATATACCACAGGCCCCACATGGGCGCGTCGATCAGGCCGTCATCCGTCTTGAGTATCACCATGTTGACGTTCTGCTCGATAGGCAGGCCGCCGGCGCGCACGGCCGCGATGACCTTCCTGCTTAAAGCCTGGGAGGGCATGGCATACTGGTACATGTAAAAGCCCGAGGCCGTGGGGTCCTCGTGGTCATCTATCATCAGGTCGTAGCGGTTCTCCTTGAGGTAGCCGGCCATAATGCGGGCTTCCTGCGACCGTAGCGGCGCCAGGTCGCGGTTGATGTCGATGCCGTCCCGGTTATAGCGGATGTCATGGCTCCAGCCCCAGGGGTTGGTGAGCGGGACTATCTCGAAGGATACATTGCCGTAAAGCGCGGGGTCGCGCGCCAGGGATTCAATGAAGCGCGCCAGCGTCTCCGTACCGGCCGGCTCGTTGCCGTGTATGCCGCCGCTGAGGAAGGCCTTGTATTTAAAACCCGACCTGTTATAAATGGAATATAGCCTGATTGGCGCTTTGAAATTGCCGTAAACCACCTCGCCCAGGTCCTGCGCCTTGATGAAAGATTGCGGCGCCACCGCCTTTTCCAGCCGCGCGTAGAGGCCGTCGATATCTCGTACCACCGGCTGGTCCCCACTATAGGAATTTATGCCGCCGCTGGCGCAGGCCATCGCTGGCAGGCACAGCAGGACTATGGCGCAGATGGCGCTGGTTACCGCTGTCGATTTACTCATGCCGCACGGCCTCTGTTCCATCTAATAAGGTATCGAAGATATTATAGGCTTTTATAATTAAATGTAAAGCTGTAGGGACGTTATGCCCTGGGATTGCTTCGTCGCCTGAAGGCTGCCACGCCTACGGCTCGCAGCTTCGGCTCACCCTCGCAAAGACAGTCACAAAAATGTCATTGCGAGCCGACGCCGCAGCGGCCGCGGCAATCTGTCCGTCAGTGGTATCATGCCCTGCCTTAGCATTAGATCTCTATCGCGGGTTTAAACCGTTTGCCGCTAAGCAACCTGGGCATCTGGTGCCGCGCCACGCCGGCAAACATGGTCTTGACACGGCTATCGATACGCCGCAGGGGCTGCTCGCCGGCAGCCATCTGTACCAGCTCCAGCAGGTGGTAGATTTGCGGGGCGTTGGGATAGAACAGACTGCCCGAACCCAGCATCTGCATGCATCCGGCGCAGTAAACACACAGCAGGTCGGCGCCGGTTTTCTTAGCTTCATGCATCCTCTTCAGAGTGGAAAGCGTAATACCGGCGGTGTTGTAGTTGCTTCGCATGCTGAAGCCCGCGCCGATGCCGCAGCAGACCATGCGTTCCTGGCTGCGCGGCATTTCAACTACCTCCACGCCGATACGCTCGAGTATCCTGCGCGGCAACATGATATAGTCGGGCTCAAGGAACTTGGCGTAGCAGGAATCCTGCACCGTGGCGCGCAGGTTAAGCTTGTTGACCACTTTAATCTGGCCGCTCTCTAATTGCTCCCAGAGGTAGCGCACTAGGGGTTTGAATTTGGCGTCGAATTTGATGCCCAGCCGTTGCGGCAGCATTTTGGTGAAGGAGAACACGCCTGCCGTGCACATCATCAATATCTCCCGTGCACCCATTTCGGCAAACCTGGCCTGCATCTTTTTACCCTGTGCTTCGGCCAGATCGTAGTAGCCCATGCGGAAAAAGGTTTCGCTGCAGCACCAGTCCAGCCCGCCCCGTATCGGGATAGGAGGCAACAGGGATGTTTTCGTCAGGTAAGGCACCGTGGTAACATTGCAGCCCGGGTAAATAAACTCAGCGCAGGGGGACTTATCGTCCCATTTCGCCACCATTTCCTTCTCGTCGGCCGGCAGTCTCTCCAATATATAGCTGCGGAAATTGAGCTTCTGCGCCGGCAGGAAGTAGCGCGCCCGTTCCAGCAGCCCGCGTTCCTGGTACTCGCGCCACCAGTAGTCCATGATAGTCTCGCAGGGCGCCGCGTCATTGGGACAGAAATCATCGCAGTCAAAGCAGGATGTGCACGCCCTGGAAACACTATCGCTCATCTCTCCCCGGTTGATCTTCTCCTTCTCCCGGCGGGCGGCCTCCAGCGGCAGCCGCATCTCAGGGCACTTCGAGAGGCAGTCGCCGCAGAGCTTGCACTTCTGCACATCATGAAACCTGTATTCTTTAGTATCAGCCATGGTTAAACCTCCTGTGGCCGGCCAACGCCAACCGCACCAACGCTGTCAATATGGAAAGGGACCAGGGATTCTGCACCACGGGGTTATTTAATAAGCTGTAGTAAAACGCGCACAGGCGGTCAGCTTTGAAATCTATGTCTACCGGGCCGGGGGCGCCCTGTATAGCCGCCGGGTCGATCTTGAAGCGTTGCCGGGCCTTAGTGTGTAAAAGCATGCGCGTGATGTTGGCAGACATGATGGCGATGATGCTGAAGGCGCGCCGGCGCGTGCGGTGCAGCGGCTGCCTGCCCTGGGCCATATCCAGCAGTTCCAGGATATGGTAAATCTCCAATTTGCTGCCGACCAGCTCCCTGACCACGGAGAAGATGAAGTAGCAGGCAGCGCAGTAGACTATTAGATATTCAGCGCCGGTAGCCTCGGCTTCGGCCAGCCGTTTTTTACCCTGCGCCACGAGATCGAAGAGGTCGAAGCGTCCCGCCGCCGCGCCGAAACCGCAGCACAGCGCATCCTCCCTGTTATGCTGCATCTCGATGGTTGTCACCCCGCAGGCCTGGGCGAGCTCCCTCACGGGCGACCAGATCACTTCCCCGGCGGCCTTGGAGAAGCAGTTATCATGTATTACCATGCGTTTATTCACCGGGAAGTCTAACTTCAGTTGGCCGCTGCGCAGCCTGTCCAGTAGGTAATGCTCCAGCGGCACGACCTCGAAGTCAAAGCTGGTATTAAACCTCTGTGGCAGGATATTGCCCAGCATGGCATATTCGGCGGCCATCATGGTCACCACCTTGGCGGGCTTTAGCTCGTTGAAAACGTCCTGCAACCTCAACCCCACCTGCTCCACCACATCCAGCAACCCGAGCTGGTAGATATGTCCGCCGCTGCACCAGTTACGCTCGTCGCCGTAGGGTGTCAGGCCGTCCAGCAAGGGCGTCATGGTCAGGTAGGGTGAAAAAGCGCTGAAGCACCCGGTCAGCAAGATATCCTTGCCGCGCTTCCCGCTCCTGGCGCGCCAGTTTTTAATCAGCTCCTGCTCGTCCGGCGGCATGAGGGGATAAAGCTGGCGCCAGATGGAGGCCGGGTCTGAGGGCATCACCATGCGCGCCAGCGCCGGCAGCCCTTTTTTTTGGTACCTCTCGTTCCAGCGCAGCAGTATCAGCTCATAGGGGTCGCAGCCGTTGGGGCAGTACAGGTCACAGGAAAGGCAGGTGGTGCACTTCTCCAACACCATGCTTGGCTGTCCGCTGTTTAAGAGCTGCTTTTCTGCTATCGCCCTGTCCCCTTCCAGGTTGAGCACCGGGCAGGCAGACAGGCAGGCGCCGCACAGTTTGCAACTCTCTGAAGAGTCGAACTTTGTCGTATCTAACATTACTTTATTTCAGGCCGCCCTTTTTCACACTGTCATTGTGAGGCCTATTTTACCCCTGTCATTGCGAGCCTCTATTCCACTGTCATTGCGAGGTCGCCGCAGCGGCCGCGGCAATCTGTCCGCATAGTGCCGCAATGCCCTGAGATTGCTTCGTCGCCTGCGGGCTCCTCGCAAAGACAGGCACAAAAACGTCAATGACAAATACCTATACTTTCGCCGCTTCTTTCGCAGTCTCCTTCACCCCTGCCAGGTGCTTGCCCAGCCTTTTGCCCAGGCAGAGGATGGAATAGACCGGCGGCCGGCCCCACTCGTCGGGTATCACCGAGCAGTCGCAGACATACAGGTTGTCGAATTCCGTCTTGAGGTTGGCATCCACGATGTCGTTTATCTTGCAGGTGCCGCCCGGGTGCGAGGCTATATACCAGGTCTTGAAGATATCTTTGGCGCCGGCATGGGTCAGTATCTTTTTGGCGCGCTCGTAGCCGTGCATCAGCTTGCCGCGCTCGTTCGCGGTGAAGGGCTTATTTATCCAGCCGGATTTGCTGATCTTGCCGCCCAGGGAATCCTTGGCCTTGATCATAACGGTGAGCTGGTGCGGTTGCGCGGCCAGTTTATCGAAGCGGAAGACCTCTGAGGTGAAAACATCGTAAATTAACCAGGGCAACGTCACATCGGTCATCACGTAGCCGTCATCCACCATATGCTGTCCCATGGCCATGGGGAACTCGTGGCCGTCGTCCAGTCCCTTGACCGTGCCGAAGACAAATATCAGCGGGTCGTAGAAGAAATTGGCGCCGGCCTGTGGTATGCCGCTGTTCTCCAGCAGGATGGGCGAGCCGATGCCTCCCGCCGCCGCCACCACCTTGTCCGCGTTGGC
>CAIYTC010000181.1 GCA_903929005.1 uncultured Dehalococcoidia bacterium
ATATTGGCATGCTGGCCGGAAAACCAGGGGTAGACGGCATATACCACGTCGCCCACGTGGTCACCGTAAAGGCCCAGTATGCGCGCGTCCTGCTTGGTCAGCGCCAGGGCAATCTGGCGCTGGCCGGTCGCGGGGTCCACGTAGGTGAGCAGGGCGTCGATGATCTGCTGCTGAACTTCTTTGTAATCTTTGGGGTCGACGATGCCCTCGGGGTCGCGCCCCTTGAGGTTGATGTAGACATAGATGGCGCGCTGCGGGAAACACTTGGATTTATTAACGTCGGGTACCTGGAAGGCTACCCTGAACTCCTCAATCAATCCCTGTGCACGTCCTTTTATGTCGCCGACGTTGGCGAAATCGATCTGCTTTTCAGACAGCACTGTCAGCCCGGCCGGGACCAGCATCTTAAACGGATCGATATTGGGCCCGTCCGGCACTGCCCCGTGGTCGGACACGGTGATAACCAGGGTGTCCTTATCCAGCACCCCTAATATCTGCGCCAGCAGCTTATCCTGCGCCTGGTATATCCTCAGGTGCGCATCCCAGGCCGCCTTCCGCACCGCTTCATCTTTGGTCAGCGCGGGATCCATCTCGGTCAGTATCATGTGGTAGGCATAGTCCGGCGAATGCGCGTGCATGAAGAAAAGGTCCCACTCATGCTTGCTTAGCAGCGCGCAGGCGCAATCGGCCAGGAACTGTGTGTAGTATTCGTTGATCTCAACAAAGGTGTTCAGGTCATACCACCCCAGCGCATAGCCCATGATACCCCCGGTAATTCCGGTGATACCTTCCTGCGATTGCAGTTCAGCAGCGATCTCCGGCGGGTTGCTCCAGCCTGTCTTGGCCCCTACGGAGCTTATATACAGACGGAAGTCCTCGGCATCATCGCTCAGTTCAACCAGCTTGCAGCGAAAAAAACCTTCCTCTTGCTTGCCGTCGGGCACCTTCATCTTTGTATTGATCACCGGGCTCCATTCCCCGGCGGAGAGAGTGCAGAAAGCATCATTGAAATCCCGGCTGGGCGACAGCGTTGCCCTGTCATACCCGTTGTCCCCGGACTGGCGCGCCAGCACATACCAGGAAGTCTCAGCCAGAGCGGCCTCCGCATCCCTGAATACCATTTTAACTTCCATCTCCAGGGGCTCATTTTCCTTTTTGGGCAGGTTTTTCCAGCCCCTGGCTTCAGCGAAGTTGCCTTTAATGCCCCGCGGGTAAAACCCGTTGGTGATCAGCATGTCACTGCACAGGTTGGCCCGGCTGAACATGGCCGTCATCCCTGCACGGACCTCACCGATAGCCAGCCCCCTGCCCCCGACCATGATGCCGTTCTTCATCTTGGAAGGCCAGGCGCCCGGGTAGTTCAGTACGATGCATTTCTTGCCCGCTTTGTCGGCAGTGTCCCACAGGTACTCCGCCTCACAAAGTCCGCTGTCAAAGGACTGTATGCAGTTAGTGTTGACCGGGGTTGTACCCGGCTTGTGGTAGTGGAAATCGGTTATGCCGTGGGTTCCCGGCCAGGCGCCGGTGGCAATGGATGCCCAGTTGGGCGGCGTCACGGTCGGGTAAGGGACCAGGCAGTTATCCGCCATTACGCCGCCATCGATGAGCTTTTTAAAGGTGGGCAGGTGCCCCTCGGCGATATGCTTCTCGATCAAATGGGGTAGCGCGCAGTCCAGTCCCAATACTGCGACTCTCTTCGGTACATTTGCCATTCTAATTCTCCTTATCTGTTTATTCTAAGTTATACCTGCGAAGCAGACAGCATCCACAGATTTATTTCAGTTTAACGCCTTAAGGCGCATCATCCTTTTTGTCCCAGGGTTGACGCAGTTGGCGGTTTAAGGCAAGTTCCATCCTGGCCAGTCCGGCCTTCAGCTTGCCAATCTCGTCGGATTTGAAGTCAGGGTTCTTGAAAGCCTGGTAGAGCACGGCACCCTCCGCCGTCGATGGCAGCGGCAGGTCCATCAGGTAGCAGATGGTCGGCACGATATCCACCAGATTGCAGGTCCGCTGCAGCCGGTAGCCTTTCTTGATGCCCGGCCCGGTAAAGGTCAGCAGCGCCTTCAAATTGCCCACGCCCCATTCGGCGGCGGGCAAAATA
>CAIYTC010000182.1 GCA_903929005.1 uncultured Dehalococcoidia bacterium
ATAGGCCTGCTTTATCTCCTCCAGCTTCGCGCCGCTCACCACGGCGAACTCCCATGGCTGGCTGTTCGACGCTGATGGTGACCGCAGGGCGCCCTCAACGATTTTTTTCAAAATGTCCTGCGGCACAGGGTCGGGTTTAAAAACTCTCACGGAGTGTCTTTTGTTGATGACGCCCAATACATCCATGACTGCAATCTCCTTTTATTTATCAATAAACCTGCCGTTAAATAATAGCGCTAACCATGTTGGTGATACAATTATTGTCGGTAACGTTACAGAAAGGTGATAAATTGCAGAAAATAAGGCTCGGTAAAACTAACCTGATGGCTACCAGGGTGGGCTTCGGCGGAATACCCATCCAGAGGCTCGGCGAGGATGAAGCGGTGGCAGTGGTCAGGCGGTGCCTGGACCTGGGGGTAAATTTTATAGACACCGCCAACGGTTACACGACCAGCGAGGGGCGCATAGGCAGGGCTATGGCCGGACGCCGGGACGGCCTGATATTAGCTACCAAGACACTGTCACGCAAACCCGAGGGCATCGCCAAACACCTTCAGCAGAGCCTGAACCAGCTTGGGACTGATTATATTGACCTGTACCAACTGCACAGCGTGAGCGATTCTGCCACGCTTGATTTCGTCCTCTCCCCGGGTGGGCCGATGTCTGCATTGGAGGACGCCAGGAAGGCCGGAAAAATCAAGCATATCGGCGTTACCAGCCACCAGTTGGATGTGGCCAAGAAAGCTGTAGCCTCAGGCCGCTTTGAAACTATTATGTTCCCCTTTAATTTCGTCACGGATGAGGCTGCCGAAGAGCTTTTGCCCCTCTGCCGGCAGCACGACGTCGGCTTCATCGACATGAAACCCCTGGCGGGCGGCATGATTTCCAATGCTACAATTGCCTTCAAATACCTCTTCCGGTTCCCGGACGTTCTGACAATACCCGGTATAGAGAAGGCGCAAGAGATAGAAGAGATAGTCGGGATATTAGACGGCCCCCTGGAATTGACCGTGGCCGAGCAGGACGAGATGTTAAGGCTTAAACAGCAATTGGGCACGCGGTTTTGCCACCGCTGCGACTACTGCCAGCCCTGCAAGGAGGGCATCGCCATTTCCACCGTGATGGTCTATCCCAGTTTGGCAGCGCGGTTGCCTGCGGAAGGGTTATATAACGGCTTCTGGGGTGCTTTGATGGAGAAGGCGGCCGCGTGTTCTAAGTGTCATGAATGTGAGGAAAGATGCCCGTACCACCTGCCCATCAGCGACATGATCGCCGAATTCTATGAGCAGTACGAGAAAGACAAGTTGAATTATCGGAAGACTACAGGGACCGGGTAAAAATACGCGTGCCAAGAGCCAACAATAAATCGACTGAAGAGGTTTCTAATGACCCGGCCGGGCTGGCGCGCGTCTTCCGTGCCCTGCGCTACCGGAATTACCGTCTTTTCTTTATAGGCCAGGGCATTTCGCTCATCGGTACCTGGATGCAGCAGGTGGCCATGAGCTGGCTGGTGTACAGCCTGACCAACTCGGCTTTCCTGCTGGGCGTGGTGGCGTTTTCCGGCTTGTTTTGCACATTCATACTGACCCCGTTTGCCGGCGTGCTGGTCGACAGGATGAACAGGCACCGCATCCTGGTCGTTACGCAGACACTGGCCATGCTACAGGCCTTGACCCTGGCGGCTGTGGTGCTGAGCGGGTCGGCGGCTGTCTGGAACCTGGTAGTCCTGAGTATGTCACTGGGCTTGATCAATGCCTTTGACATGCCAACCCGCCAGTCCTTCGTCCTGGACATGGTGACGAAAAGAGAAGACCTCGGCAATGCTATCGCCTTGAACTCTTCGCTATTCAACGGGGCCAGGCTGATAGGCCCAACGGTAGCCGGCATCCTGATCGCGGCAGTGGGCGAAGGATTGTGCTTCCTGATCAACGGCCTAAGCTTTAGCGCAGTCATAGCCTGCCTGCTGGCCATGAGGATCGACCTGCCTGAAACAGGGAAACACCAGCAAGATTTCTTCAAAGGTATGAAGGAGGGTATTTCCTATGCCTGGGGTTTTCCCCCCATAAAATACATCGTCTTATTACTGGCGTTGTCCAGCCTGGTAGCGATGCCGTACCCTGTGCTGATGCCGGTATTTGTTAAAGAAGTTCTACAGGGAGGCCCTAATACGCTGGGATTCCTCATGTCCGCCGCCGGAGTGGGTGCCCTGGCAGGCGCTATTTACCTGGCTTCCCGGCAAAATGTGCTGGGCCTGGGTAAAATACTTGTTATTGCATCCTGCAGTTTCGGGATTGGGCTGATATGCCTTTCTTTCTCCAGCACCCTTCCACTTGCTCTACTCTTCATGGCACTGACAGGTTTTGGCCTGGTGGTGCAACTGGCGGCCAGCAATACCATCCTTCAGACCATTGCCGATGATGACAAGCGTGGCAGGGTGATGAGCTTCTTCGTGATGTCGTTCATGGGACTGGCGCCGGTCGGCTGCCTGCTGGCCGGCGCTATGACCAGCATAATCGGCGCACCTTTTACCCTGCTGATCGGAGGCTCAGGCTGCCTGGCAGGCGGTCTGGTGTTCGCAGCTAAATACGCCTCTATCAAGGATGTGGTACGCAGGGCTTATGTAAAGAAAGGAATAATATCCGCATAATGTACCACAAAAACAAACGAAGCAAAGGCAGCTTCACGAAGCTGCCTTTGCTTCCCAAATGTTAGCTTATACGATTGTTAGGCTTTGCCGATGCGGAACATCTTGGTGCCGCATTTTGCGCAGATACCCTGAGTTGCCGGCTTGCCATTCTTCATCTTAATGGCCTTGGCATTTTTCATTTCCCTCTTGGCCCTGCACTTCATACAATAAGCTTCCATTAATTTACCTCCTACGTATTTGCGTTTAGCATAGAGGATTATTTTAAGCTTGTCAAGTAGGCAACCACGTTCGATGCCAATATTAAGCAATATTTTTACCGGATTGAACGTAAAATTAATCCTAAATTTTTCAGGTGGTCAGAGTAATTCAGTCATGATTTTTTAAAATCAGAGTATTTTTAGTTTCGGTAAACGACTGTCGTAAAAATTTTTTACGCACCCGGATTTGAGCCGGTAAGGTATAATTAAGGGCGAAAGCCCTTTTAACGATAATTGAGCAGCTAAAGTATTCCGGCACTGAACCGGCCATAATAATGAATGTTGTAGCGCTTGTAGGCATGCCTGGCTCGGGTAAATCCGAGGTTGCCGGAGTTTTTGAGTCGTGCGGCTACCAGAAAATTCGCTTTGGCGATATAACGGATGAGGAAGTGAAGCGGCGCGGCCTTAAGCTGAATGAGGAAAATGAAAGGCTGACCAGGGAGGAACTGAGGAAGCAGCAGGGCATGGCCGCATATGCCATCTTGAATTTACCCGGAATCGAAGCCGCCCTGAAAATATCCAACGTGGTAATAGACGGTCTCTATTCGTGGGAAGAGTATAAATACCTGAAAGATAAGCTCGGCGGACGTTTGAAGACCGTGGCTGTGTGGGCGCCTCCAGGACTCAGGTATGCCAGGCTTACAAACAGGCCGGTGAGGCCGCTGACAGCCGGGCAGGCCGGGGAGCGGGACTACGCCGAGATAGAGAACGTCAACAAGGGCGGCCCCATCGCCATGGCCGATTACACTATCAGCAATTGCTCATCGCTGGACTCGTTAGTCGAACAATCCAATAATATAATTAAGGTATTGAAATGAAAGAGATGAGAAGACCGTCGATAGACGAGTATTTCCTTAAAATCGCTTTAGTGGTAGCCGAGAGGGCTACCTGCCGGCGCCACCACGTCGGGGCCGTGGCGGCCAAAAATAAGCATATACTTTCCACCGGTTATAACGGCGCTGCCGCCGGGGTCAAGGACTGCCTTGAGCTCGGCTGCCTGCGGGACGAACTGAATATCCCGTCGGGCACCAGGCACGAGATCTGCCGGGGCATACACGCCGAGCAAAATGCTATTATCCAGGCCTCCCTGCACGGCGTCAGCCTGGAGGGCGCTACCCTGTATTGCACACATTCGCCCTGCATACTTTGCGCCAAAATGCTGGCCAATGCCCGCATCAGGCGCTTTGTCACCTTCGGCAAGTATGCGGACGATGCCTTCATAGGGCTGTTTAAAGAAGCAGGTATCGAGTTCGACCTGCAACCGCGGCCTCCTTCCGGGATCATGTCCCTGGATTAAGCCATGATAAAAACGGCCGGCTTATAAAGATGAGAGAATGTAAAACGGGCGATAACATGGCGAAGTGTAATTGCACGTATGAGCCGTGCCCGCGCAAGGGGTTATGCTGCGAGTGTATAAAATATCACCGGGAAGCGGGTGAACTGCCGGCCTGTTACTTCCCACCTGAGATTGAGCGTACCAACGACCGTTCGGTGGAAAAATTCATTGCTACTTACCAGAAAAGGCGCCGCTGACGGCGCCACAAATCACCACCTGATATCAATATTCGACACGATACCCATCGGCTTCCAGGCCGGTCCCTGCGCCGCTTTTTCTTTTTCCAGGTCGGCTTTTATAGTGTCCAGCAAGTGTTGGGATATCTGCAGGTTGCGCCTCCATTCATCGGCCCGCCTGGCTTCACTGCCGCCTGCCACAAAAGTGGCGCTGCCGGCCCACCGGTTGAAGGCCTGAACATCGGCGTTATAAGCATCCACCTTGCTATTGTAGGCGTTTAAAAGCACCGAATATTGGCCGCTTTTCACCCTGTACTGCTCATAGTAAGAGTAATCAGGCGATTGCGCCATCACCATACTGATAAACCCCAGTTCTTTCCCTTTAACCACGTAGGCTATGCGGTCGCGCGGTTGGCCAATGACTGCTTCACCATCTTCCTCCAACTCCGGCTTGAGCAGGGCGGCATCGTTAGCCGCCGCCGTATCGCCGGTTGAGTCGCTGAAAACCATGCCCCGGTCCGTGGTGTTGAAAGCGTTGAGGGCGTGGCCGATAGGTTTGCCGGCCAGGTCAATGGCCACCCAGGCCGCCTTTATCCCGGCTTTCTCGGCGTTGTTATGCACGTCCTGGGCAAATGACCCGCAGACAAAGTCCCCCGGGACGTAGTCACGCTCATCCGTATTATCCGTTTCCAGGAATGCCTTGACCTGCTCCCAGGTGGGATCCTTGGCAGCAGGGTTATTCTCCAGCACGACTTTGAAACCATAGGTGCCGTTGTAGGGTATTTGCCTGGTGTTGCCCTGGCAGGCTGTAATAAAAAGGGCAAAAACCAGGGCGGCCAGTAAAACAGCCAGTGCACCCGGCCTGCTCATTTCCCCCCTCCTTTCAAGCTATATACGCAGCCGCAGTAATTCTGGCGGTAAAGCTCCCAGCTCCTGGCCAGTCTGGCCGCTCTTTTGCACCCATCCTTCTTTTTAAAATCCCTGGCTATAAAGCTGCTGCTATTGATCTCAGTCCCGATCCGGTTGATTGATTCGGCCGACTTGTGCGGACTGATAGTCAAAGTCGATGTGAAGGCATCCGCCCCCCTTTTCCGCATAAAACCAAACGTCTTTTCCATACGCAGCCGGTAGCAGATCAGGCAGCGCTGCCCGCCCTCGGGTCCATCCTGGTAAGCACCCACGGCCGACATCCAGTTCCCGGGTTCGTAAGGCCCTTCAACCAGTTCGAACCCGAGCTTTTCCGCGCTATACCGGGCAGCCTCCAGCCTCAGGCGGTACTCTTCTTCCGGGTAGACATTGGGATTATAGAAATAGCCGGTGACCTGGTGCCCCTCTTTTAAAAGTACATCAGCAGCGCCCGCCGCGCAGACGCCGCAACAGATATGCAGGATAATGTTCATCGGGTCATGCCTGCCGTTTTATCAGGATTTTTTCTTTAGCTTATCCATGATGCGCTGTTGGATCCTGGTGATGAAATTGGGGTCGGAGAAGGCCAGGCTTTGCGCCATACCGGCGCATTCCAGTCCGTCGGCCATGCTCATGCTCATGCTCATATCGATATTGCGCTTGGCCAGGCCAACGCCGGTTGGTCCATTGCCGGCTATCTCTTTGGCCCAGGCGATTCCCGTCTTCTCAAGGTCTTCGAGTTTAACGATCTCATTGACCATGCCCCACTTCTCGGCCTTTTGGGCGTCTATGGTCTTGCCGGTCAGGATAAGCTCCTTGGCCCGGCCTACGCCCACTATATGGGGCAGCCTCTGGTTAGCGCCGGCATCCGGTATCAGGCCCATGGCAACCTCGGGGATATTGAAAACAGTTTCCGGCGAGCACAGCCTCAAATCGCAGGCCAGTGCCAGTTCGCAGCCTATGCCCAGGCAGAAGCCGTGGATGAGCGCGATAACTGCCTTCTCAACCAGTTCCACCTCGTTATAAGCCCTTTGCGCCATACGGACGAACCGCCTGACGTCAACGGCGCTGCCGCCGGGCTGAAACGTGGTCAGATCGGTTCCGGCCGAAAACCCCTTGCCTTCGCCTGACAGCAGTATTACCTGGATACCGGGCTGAACGGCGGCTTCCGAGAAGCATCTCTCAATATCCCAGAATACCATGGGGCTGATGGCGTTTCTTTTCTCCGGCCGGTTTAATTTTACGTGCAGGATGCCGTCCTTCTCAGTGCAGGCAAGGTTATCAAATTTCATGGCTAAGCTCCTTATAATATTTATTATGTGATTGCTATCAAGGTTTCCAGAATAAAATGCCCTCTCTAAAATAGCTGTCACTGCCGTGATATGTCAAGCCCGGTAAACAAGGGGGCGCGTGCTAACCAGCACGCGCCCCTCTTTAAGAAACGCAGATTTAACCGGGGCGGATCAGGCTTTCTTGCCCTTTACCTTCTCCATGAACCTTTGCTCGACACGCTTGATGAAATTGGGGTCGGAGAAGGCCAGGCTCTGCGCCATTCCGGCGCATTCCAGCGCATCGTGTATGCTCATGTTATAGCTCATATCGACGTTGCGCTTGGCCAGCCCGACACTGATCATGCCGTTCGCCATTATTTCTTTAGCCCAGGCGATCCCCGTCTGCTCGAGCTTTTCAGGCTGTACGATCTCATTGACCAGCCCCCAGAGTTCAGCTTTCTGGGCGTTGATGGTCTTGCCGGTCAGGATGAGCTCCTTGGCGCGGCCGACGCCCACCACGCGGGGCAGCCTCTGGCTGCCACCGCCGTCCGGGACCATGCCCATATTGACTTCCGGGATGTTGAAGGTGGCATCCGGGGTGCATATCCTCAGGTCGCAGGCCAGCGCCAGCTCCAGCGCTCCCCCGAAGCAGTAACTGTGGATAAGTGCGATGACAGGCTTTTCCAGCAGCTCGATCTCGTTAAACATGGCCTGGAAGGAGCGCACGCCCCGTCGGATATCCTGGATGCTGCCGCCGGCCTGGAACGAGTTAAGGTCGGTGCCGCCGGAGAAGCATTTTCCTTCCCCGGAGAGCAGCACAACCGAGACGTTGGGCAGCGTGGCCACCTCGGCAACGCACTGCTGTATCTCCCTGATTATCTCGAAATTGAGCGCGTTCCTTTTCTCGGGCCTGTTCAGCTTGACATGAAGTATGCCGTCCTTTTCCGTGTAAGCCACTGTTTTAAATTGCATCGAGCCTTCTCCTTATTAATTATTACTGAAGGTGAAAATGGTTTTCTAAAGCAAACCTTTATAAAAATAGCTGCCGCGCAGGCCATCTGTCAAACTTTATCCCGCAGAACGATTACCGGTCCGGACTAAGACGGTCATAGCGATTGCGCTTACCGCAGCCATGGCCGCTGTTACCAGGTACATGGCTGTGAATCCGCTGTTCTGCACTACGATGCCCATGGTTGTAGACCCCACTGCCAGTCCTGCCTGGAAGGCAGCCGATCCCAAGCCCATGGAAAACCCCCTCTTGTCGGCGGGCGAAAGGTGTGCCAGCCAGGATAGCGATGCCGGCATTGAGAGCCCCATCCCCAGTCCGTAAATCAATCCTACGGCCGCCAGTTGCCAGAGCAGGTGGAAGGACGGTATCAGGGCGATGGCTATGGCGCTCAGGAAGATGCCGGCTATTATCATGGGGGCGTTGCCCAACCTGTCGGCCAGGGCGCCCGAGGGTATGCGCAGGGCCGCGGAACTGGCGTAACAGGCGGTGATAACCATCCCCGCCCCGGCTTCAGAGATGCCGAAATCGCGTACATACAGCGGTATGAAGGTGCTCACCGTGCTTGACGCGACAGCCGTTATGACCAGTGCCAGCAGGCTGACGATGGCGCCCGGATGCCGCAGCCACAGCCAGGGGTGGATGCTCAGGTCTTTCAGAGTGGCCGGTTTTTGCGGTATGGCCTGCATCCTGGTGGCGACGAAGATAAGGGCAATCAGCGGCAGGGCGCTGCAGCCGTAATAGGCAGACGTAAAGCCGAACTGCTGCACGATGTAGCCGCCCGCGACCGGACCTGCCATCAGGCCGAGTTGTGAGGATGCTGTGTACCACCCCATGGTCTTCCCGTGTTCACCCTGGCGGGACAGGTCGGCGACGATGGCCAGCGCCGTCGGCAGGAAAAGCGCCCCTCCCAGGCCGTGCAAAACACGTACCAGGCAAAGTGCAGTAATATCATGTGCCAGCGGGTAGAGGAAGGGTGCAACGGCGGAGAGGATCAGCCCGGCCACCAGGAACTGCCGGCGTCCCAGCCTGTCCGAAAGCATGCCGATGGGGATTATCCCGGCCGCCATCACGTAAGAGTAGAGTGAAACGATAAATCCGGTGTCGGCGACACTAATGCCCAGGCTGGAGGTGTAGTAAGGGATCACGGGAAAGAGCCAGCTGAAGCTGGTAAACCCGGCAAATGCCACCAGGTAAATGGTTGCCAGCGTGAAACGGGCGTTCATTTACTAATTTATAGCATCCTGCCGTGGGTGGGGCGGCCTGCAGAATAGAATCACTATCGCGCCGATGAGCGCGCCGCTGCAGCCGATCAGGATAGCCAGGTTGTAATTACCGTTGACATCGTACAGCCAGCCGGCAATGAAGGGAGATGAGAACTGGAAAATGGAACTCACCGGGCTTGTTATGGCGCTGATACTGGGAAATGCACCGGCGCCGAAATAGTTGCCCGTAATCAGGGGTACTGATACGTAGGTAGCACCGAAGCCGAAACCCGCGAAGAGAGGGAATAGATACACAGCCCACAGGTTATCCCTGGAGGCCAGCCAGAAAAGGATGCCGCCGATTACCAGGGAGAATCCCGCTATTGAGATAAGGAAGCGCGACTCGATGCGTTCCCCGAGGAAGGAGATGCTCAGCCTGCCGATGATGCTGCAGGCCAGTATCATCCCGTAAACGAATTCAGGGCGCAGGAAAATGACCGGGTCCGCGGGCGAGAATCCTATGTCGCGCAGGTGGAAAGTGGTCTGTGTCAGCACCGCCTGCCAGAGGAAAAAGATGAAACCGGTCGCGGCGATGATCATCCAGAGGGAGCGCGTCCTGACCGCGTCCCTGAACTTCCAGTTGACGGGTGACCGGTAGGTCCTGATGGGCTTATGTTTGGCGTGCAGCATAGCTTCGCGCAACTGCTGGGGTGAAAGCCCGTCCTGGTGTTGGCCGAGGTCCTCCGGGCGGTTGCGCACAGCTATCATAGCGATCACCGCCCCGATGAAGCAGGTGATGGCGATTACGTACCAGCCGACTCGCCAGTCGCCGCCAAAATTGATAATGCAGGCGCTGACTATTTGAGGGTAGATGAAGCCGCCGATGGCGCCGCCGCCCAGCACAAGGCCCATCGCCAGTGCCCTGTGGACATTAAACCAGTACAGTACCAGGGCCTGTATTGGCAAGACTGTGCCAAAGGATAGCCCCAGTCCCACGAAGAAGCATAACAGTAGATAAGCGGGATAGACCTGCCCAAAGAAAGCCACCAGCAGGCCGGAGATAGCGGTCAAGGCCGCGCCGATGACCAGCGTTTTACGCGGCCCGAAGCGGTTGATCAGGAAGGGCAGAAACAGTGCGCCCATGCCGAGCATAATGCCTATGATGGTATAGCCCAGGTTTATTTGGCCGCGCTCCCAGCTAAGGGCTTTCGACATGTAGGTGTAGATAACCGGCGGCCCGTAGAGTGCGAAACCAATGGGAATGGAATATACAAGGCAGAGGATGGGTAGCAGCCACCAACCATAAAAACCGCTGCCGGTCGCTTTAGTGGGCATTCGCTGATTCTCCTTATGGCTACTTGATTCTGCGGGTGCAGCGAAGCCATTATATCACGGTGCTGATTCTCAATACATGCGGACAGAGATATTCAGGGTTTCCAATTTAGGGTATTGCGGTCAGGGGATTTCTATTCAGCGGATTTGAACATTACGATCTCGTGTAATGTAGTCCCCTTCTCATTGCTGGTCTTACCATCACGTGTCACCTTGATATCGAAATCTGAGGCCAGCCTGAAATACCCCGGTTTTAGCCGCATTACATTCTTGGCGACGAATCTAAGAACCGGGCTGAAATTATTAAGCATATCTTCGGCTTCAAGTACATCTTTAACGCTGAGGTTTGCCTCCAGTTGGTTGGGAACCCTGATAGTGATCTTGCGGGGATAACTATGTTTGGCACTCGAATTATATTCAAAATCCTGCTTGCTGAAATCGAATTCGCCCGTGCTGAGTATAACTTCCCTGCCGTCAGCCAGCATCAGCACCTTGACAGCATAGTTATCCATCTTTTTATTACACTGGATGAAAGCATAGGATATGGTATAGTGCTCTGAATAGATGCGCCCCCACATCCAGTAATCGATGATGGTGGGGAACGGAAAATTCAGCCAGTTGTGATCATGGTAACCAACTCCCTTGACCTGTAGCGTATGGCTTCCATCGGTAATAGTGCCTTCCACGGAAGCCCGGGCAAAAGGCACCACCCAGGCAAAGTAGCCCATTTTGCCAAATTGAGAGACGCCCGTTCCGGGTTTCCAGCCGTTTACCTCTGCCCTGTAGGTGAGATGGCAGCTAAAGTCCTTCTCTTGAATATAGATCTCATAGCACGGCAGTTCACCTTCCAATTGTTCAACTCTCAGGTAATTCTTGCCCACTTTGATATCAGCCCTGTCGCGGGAAGCGGCAAACTCTGACTTGCTGTAAGGCACGAATCTCTGGGTTTTCTTTCCATCCGGCCTGAGCAGGACAATTTCTACGCCGGGTTTGCCGGCCATGCCGGGGTTGGGATTGGCCGCGTGGAAAAAAACCACCAGCGTATGGCCGCTCTCGAAATGCGCATCAAAATACCACCATTCGTAACTGCCTTGGGCATTCAGGTCGATATGCAGCCCGTCCTCTCCCGCTGTCAATGGTTTTATATTGGTATCACGGCTGCCGGGCCCGGTCCAGCCCTCTTTTACCAGGGAGCTTGCCTTGTTCATCATCGGTTTCCACCTCGCAAACTTATTTCACTAAAAGAACGTGTAACCTTCCTTTTCGTCAGCAAACGCCTTTTCCGACGCCCCGCTGTAAGTCCAGGAGTCATATGAGGAATTGGGATCAAGTTTCTCTTTTATTTTCATGATCATCTCGTGATAGTTGTAGCAGTGCGGGCCAAACAGCTGGTTCATGGGGCCGCCAAACGCGGCAATCGGCAGTCCCAGTGACCGCTCAATCGTGCCGTGCAGCGATTCTTCAACGATGGCCTTGGTGGCCTTCCTCGATTCGGGATCATTGGTTGAATATTCTCCAATTCCTTCGATATAGCCGAGATGTCCGAAATCAAAGGTCCCGCCGCTGCCCAGGTCGCCGCCATCATCTAAAATGAGGCCTTTCTCAATGGCCGGCCTTTTAACCCCGGCAATATAATCGGCCTGTTCAAAACCCATGTCCCAGGTGTCAAAAGCTCCCACCGAGGTAAACATCCCGGATGATGCGCGGAACCCGCCCTGGCTGTTATTAGCGTGCCGTACAAGGATAAAAAATGCCGTCGTAAAAAGCTTCAGGCGCATTTCTTCGCTGGTCTTCAGCATATCTGTTATTTCCTGTATAAAGGGTATCTTCGTAATTATCTTTAAAGGGTTTTTGAACATCTTGAAGAAAGGCTTGACCAGCTCAAAAGCCAAAAGCGGTATCTGCTGCATTGGCAATATCAGCCCGCCCGATTCCTTGACTATCTGTTTAAGAGCCTTTACTTTCCACTGGTACTCCTTTTGGGAATGCCCGTGAACGCAGACGGTCAGAACATACCTGGCAAGTTTCTGAAAAACGCCGGTTGACCACAATTGTTTTAGTTCAAGGTTATTATCGGTGAAACCGAGGGCGATGAAGAAGGCCGGCATCCTGAAGTCAGAGTAGTTGCATTCGGCTTCCCCCAGCTTATAGCCGGCATCGGTTATCTCCTTTTTGCCGGGAAACATGAGGATAAATACACCGAGGTTGGGCAATTCACGGTTCAGGATATATTTGGGTGACCCGCCATGGACCTCATATTCGGGATCGGAATCCCAGCGGTATAACTTCACGCCTACTTTGGTGAAGGTACCCAGTCCGCCAAAGGTGCCCTGGAATCCCCGGATAAGTCCTCGGACACCGGGTCCCGGGCCATCGGTGCTGAACCACTCCGCCCCATCACCGGGACTGCCCAGTGTAAGAATCTCTCCGGAGGGCATTACCCACTCAACTCCCAGCATATTCCTGGCCTGGTACCCCATGGAAGCGCCAGTTATGCCGTATCCCCACGCTGCTGCCGTAGATGCCAGGATCGAGTGGTTGCCACCGCAGGAAACAGCATGCACATTCAACCCGTGCTTCCACAGTTCCGATTGAAGATCAATGGCCCTGACATAGGGCTCGACAACCGCGATCTGGTTCTTAACATCGATATCAATGATTTTATCCATCCGCTTGAGATCGAGTAAAATCGTTTTTCGGCTTCCGGGCGCGCAGGAAGTAATCCAGCCGGTTGAAAACGGTTTAAGCATGAAATCCTTCCGGTTACAGAATTTCGTAAGTTCTGAAATCTCACGCGGTGTTTTGGGCATAATTACAGCCGCCGGCCGTGCCGTCCATAGCTTATCCTCCTTGTTCAAGGAAGAGGAGTTATAGTAAATAGAGTAGGCGTCCCTGGTAGGCAGATCATCCTTCACCCACTCAGTGCCAACCATATCTTTAAGCTCTTTAAGTTCATCAACTGTTAACATTTGGCCTCCTGTAGTTATCGCGTGAAAATTGCCTTTAGAGGTAGAATTTTCCGGGATTAAGAATATTTTCCGGATCAAACAGGCCTTTGATAACACGGATAAGATCAGTGTTCCCGGGATTGTTCTTAAAAACCAGTTCAGCGGCTTTGCCGTAGGGCCTGCTGAAAAACGCCCTGGCTTTAATCAGGCGCTCAGTTACATCAGCCTCAAAGTTTTTCATGTTTTCGACTTCACGGCCGTCATCCGGATTAAAGGGAACCATGAACTCCATATGACAGGCATGGTTCTGGATAACAGGCTGAATATAGATACCGATTTGCCCGGCGGAGATGTTAAATGATCCGGCCGATTCACGGACCACGGCAATGTATTTTTCCGAATTATTAAGCAGGGAAAGGAAGAAAACCGACAGGCAATGGCCTTTAATCACGTGCCGCCAGTCACGCGGGCCACTGGGTGATTGCGCGGCCTTGAGCAGGGCAGGGGCTTCAATCTCTCCCACTGAATCGATGAGTTTAAGCCCGTTACCGCCTGCCATATTCTTCAGTTCTTCGTACTGATATTCAAGTCTTTCGGCGGGAAGCCTTTCGAATCCGGCGATGTTTTGCATACAGATATATTCAGGCAGGGAATCCCTGACCCTGTCAAAGGAACCGGGATTGCCGCATGTCATGAGCATGGCAGCGGCCAGGCGGTTCAGGATAAAAGTCTGCTCACCCAGCCAGGGGCGCTGGACTTCGTAAACATACTCAATTATCCTGGCAAGCTGGTCGCCGGCAACCAGCAGCGGACGTTCAACCGAAGGCAACAGCTCTGTCCGCAGGCTGATCCATGTCATAATGCCCATGGAACCCTGGGCGCCGATCAATATTCTCTGGAAGTCCGTCTGCCCGGGACCCATCGGCATCTTTTGTGCCCCTTTGGACCTCCGCTGTTCCTCCAGTGTCCCCGGGCCGCCGGCGGCGCCGCTGCGGAAGAGTTCGCCGGTCCCATAAATAAACTCCGTGCAGGCCACCGGATCCTGCAGGTCCCACTGCATCCTGGGCCAGATGTGAGGCTCGCGGTCAACCGTGGAGGCGAGCACGCTTTTCGCGTTCCGTGGCGCCAGCGGTGTGGGCAGCGTCATGCCGTGGCCTTTAAGAAAATTATTCAGTTCTCCATAGGTAACGCCGGGCTCGACAAAGCATACCCTGTTGCGGCGGTTGACCCAGGGGATTTTATTCCAGCCGACAAGGTCAACAACCGCGTGTTCGGCTGAGCAGGCTATGCCCCCCTTTGTATGAGGACCTCCTGATGAAACCGGCACCAGTCCGAATTTTTCCTCCTTGGCCTTGCGGATCAGCTTTTGCAGTCCAGGGACATCCTTAGGTTTTATGGCGCACTGCGGTGTCCGGCCGGATCGTACCAGGGGGTTACGGACTTCATATGTCTTCAACTTCTCTGCGGAGGTTTCAACTGTATTATTTTGACTCAGGTCATTTAAAATATTTGTGCTTAGCATGTTTTTTTGTCTCCTATGCTAATCTATGTCTGCTGCCTGGAAGACAATGTCAATGATATCCAGGACACTTATAGGGTGACTACTTATATCTGAGGAGGCTTTTTCAAATTGGGCCTTACAGTGGGAGCAGGATGTCACCAGGTAATCTGCCCCCACCTCACGGGCCTCCTTAATCCGGTCTTTAGCCGCTTCTAAGGACATCTTTTCATATTGCTGCGCACTTCCGCCGCCGCCTCCACAACAATGTGAGTACTCTCTAATCCGGTACATTTCCCGGAAAGAAAGCCCTTTTATCGATTTCAGGATCGTCCGTGGAGGATTAAAAACTCCCTCCGTTCCATAGTTGATCTTTCTGGGCGGAACCGTGTACTTCATCTGCCCGAATACGGTTTTTTCTTCACCCATCCATTCTTCCTGGGGTTCTGACTGGCGCCCCAGGTAGCAGGGATCATGATAGGTAACCTTCAGGTTTAAGGGCTTCGTCAGCCTGATCTTTTTCTTTTTGATAAGCCTTTCCAGCAATTCTGTCCCATGCAATACTTCTACACCCGTCTTGATGCCATATTTCGGGTACTTGGCCTTTAATGTCCCGAGGCAGGCGCCGCAGACAGTGACAATTGTCTTAATTTGCGCCTCTTTAAAGGAGCTTGCATTTTTTTCTGCGAGGGCGGTAAAATCATCCTTGAACCCCATCCAGTGCGCCGGAAGGCCGCAGCAGTTCTCATCGTCACCCAGGATGCCCACGTCCACACCGGCATGCAGCAGTAGTTTGGCCAGTTTCCTGGCTGAGAGCAAGGCCTTTTTATCATAACGGGTTAAACAACCAGCGTACAGCAAAATATCAGCCTTTTGTTCAGGGAGCTTCTTGAGGTTCAGTCCGGCTGCCCAATCTCCGGCCCTGGTACGGGTCGATCCTGCCGGGTTGCCGCTGCTTTTTAAATTTTGTATTGTCTGCTTATACTCTGCGGGCGCCAGTCCTTCGCGCACGAGGGTTTCCCTCAGGGTCATATTTATTTCATTCCGTTTCGATTCCATAATAAAATTGCAGGCCATATCGCAGTAGCCGCAAGTACGGCAGGAGAAAACAATATCCGCCAGGGCTTTATCAGCCTTAATACGTCCTTCCGAAAGGGCCAGCGCCATATAGCCCAGTCCCGACGCGGAATAGCTATGGAACATATAATGGCTGTTGATAGGGCAGATATTTGAAAACTCCTGCTTTTTAAAAACGGGCAGCGGCACCATTTTGCACAGCGAACAGCGGAAACAGGTCGCGATATCGCCTTCCAGCGCCTTTAGTTCCGGATAACTCATACTTACCTCCCCATTAATATAGTCGTTAGAATTACCCTTCAGGTGCGCCCGCAGATATAACCTGTCTTTGCGAGGAGCCGAAGGCGACGCGGCAATCTCATGGTAGTGCACCAGTCAATGAGATTGCTTCGCTTCGCTCGCAACGACATTAGCGGAGCCTACCCTATCACATCACGCACTGCTTTACCAAGTTCCGCGAGGGTATAGGGCTTGGCAACCATACCGCTGAACCCGTATTCACTGTAATTGGCGATAACAGGGTCATCGATATAGCCGCTGGAAACGATGGCCTTCACCCCGGGATCTATCTTGAGCAGCTTTTTGATGGTCACCTCGCCACCCATGCCCCCAACTATGATCAGGTCCAGGACGGCCACGCTGAACGGATGCCCCGATTTAAGGGCTGCTTTATACAGCTTAATGGCCTCGGCGCCGTCCGCGGCAAACTCGATATCCTGATAGCCGATATACTTGAGCATGCGGCCGGCTACATCCCTTACCGCTTTCTCATCAGACATGACCAGTATCCTGGCCTTGCCAGCGGCTTCTATGGCCTCTTTTTTATCCTGCTTTGGTGCGGAAGCGGGCAGGTAGAGGTAAAAGGTCGAGCCGGCGCCCGGCTCCGATTCAACGCTGAGATGGCCGCCGTGCTGGCGCGCTATGGAGAATGAGGTGGCCAACCCCAGCCCGCTGCCCTTCGGCTTGGTGGTAAAAAAGGGGTCGAATATCTTTTCCAGGTGATCCCTGGGTATCCCGGTACCGTGGTCCGCCACCGCGATCCTGATGTAATCCCCTGCTATGACGGGCAGTCCCCTGCCTAAGCTCTGAGTTTCACTGAGGGCTATATTTTCAGCGCTTATTTCTATGCTTCCGCCGGCTGGCATGGCCTGCTGGGCGTTGATGACCAGGTTATGTATGACCTGGCTTACCTGCCCCTGGTCTATCTCGGCCTGCCACAGGTCAGCGGGTAGGGAGAATTGACATTTTACATCGGCGCTGCTCAGGGCAAAGCTGACGATATCCCTGAGCAGTTCCGGTAAGGAAGCCAATTTCTTGACCGGCGCCCCGCCTTTGGAGAAGGTCAGCAGTTGCACGGTCAGGTCCTTGGCCCGCAGCGCTGCCTTTTCCGCCTGTTCCAGGCTTTCGTGTATTTGACTGCCGGGCGCTGCCTCCGTCCTGGCCAGGCTGATATTGCCCAGGATGGAGGTGAGGACGTTATTGAAATTGTGGGCGATGCCTCCGGCCAGCAGGCCGACGGATTCCAGCTTTTCCACCCGCTGTTGTTCTTCTTCCAGGCGCTTGCGCTCGGTGATATCGTGCCCGATGTTTATTATCATTCCGTCTGGAAGCTGAAAGTTTGCCCATAACACTGTCAGTTCCTTCCCGTCTTTGGTCAGTGAGTGCCATTCCCGGAATATGTTGCCGGGCTGGGAGGTGACGCTATCAATTACTTCTCTGCGTATATCCGGATCGGGATAAAACAGTGCGAGTGGTTCATCCTGGGAGTTAATCTCGTCCATTGTCCAGCCGAAAACTTTCTCGCACTCCTGATTCCACAATGTGCAGCGTCCGCTGTTATCGAACCCGTCAATCAGAACAGGGGCATTTTCGTAGAGTGTTCTGAACCGCGCCTCGCTATTCCACAGCACTTCCTCCGCCCGCTTGCGAGTTGTGATGTCCTTGATCACCCCGTCGTATGATATTAGCCTCCCCTGGGGATCAAACTGCAGGATGGGTATATCGCTTATCCAGCGGATCTGCCCGTCTTTTCGCACAATACGGTGTTCGATGGGTGGGATGTTCTCTCCCGCCAGGATTCTCTGAACGCACTCGAGCACCTGGTCGCGCTCCTCCGCCACTACCATGTTCATCCAGAGATTGGGATTGTCCGCAAACTCCTCTTTCGTGTATCCCGTCACCACCTCGCATGCCTGGCCGTGCGTTGTCTCCACGACCTGCCCGTCCTGTAATCGCACCGTATAGAAATAGTCGGTCAACCCCTCGGTGATCCGCCGGTAGCGTTCCCTGCTTTCCTGCAGCGCCTCCTCCGCCTGCTTGCGCCCGGTGGTGCCCGCAACTGACCCAGCAATTTCCTTTTTAGCAGGCCGCTTCTTTTTGACCATTTAAGCTGTCCCTTTCGTCAAGCCCATTTTGCCATTGCCACCATAATTGTAGTGGCAGTTGCGCAAAAGCGCAATTGCATTATAAGCATTAAGGCGGATGCCCCTGCTTGTAGCGGATGTTAAATTAGGGACAACCTGACAAAGAAGAATTAGGAGGCAAGAAAATGGCCAAGACAATAGAAAAGGTAGAAATCACAGCGGAACCCAAGGAAGAAAGGGGTTTCAATTTCTGGACTGATAAGACCCCGTGCTGGGAGCTTTCACATTGTACCAACATGGTCAAGGCAGAATGCCCGGCAGTCAAATACCAGTTCCTGCCCTGCTGGGAGATCGAAGGCACATACTGCAAGCTGGACGATTACGGTGCTGACGGCAAAGACACCAGCATCTGCGAGGTCTGCCGCGTGTACAAGACCTACGGTGGGGGCAAGCCCATCCAGTTGAAGCTGCTCGGCCGCGGGATCAACACCTCCTTAAAAATGCTGGAAAAGGTTGCAGCAGGATAGGTACTTGATCTAACGAGGGATATTAATCCCCCTCTCCCGAAGGAGAGGGGGATTTTCTTATCCGGCAGCGGCATGCCATGAACAGTTGCGCTTTTGCGCAAAATTGAATTAAGCGTTAAAACGGATGGCGCTACGCAATGTGTATGATAAATTGGTAGCGTAAAGAAAAAGAAATCAACTAACAGAATAAAGGAGGAAAATAAAATGGCTGAAATTAAAGTAAAGGGAAAGAATGCAGTCGAGGTTAAAGCAGACAGCGGAGTGAATTTCTGGACCGATAAGGCGCCGTGCTGGGAGCTTTGCAACTGCCCTGAGATGATAAAGAGCGAGTGCCCGGTTGAGAAATACCAGTTCCTGCCCTGCTGGGAGATCGAGGGAACTTACTGCAAACTGGACGACAAAGGCGCCACCGGCCGCGACACCAGCATCTGCGAGACCTGCAGGATCTACAAAAAGTATGGCAACGACCAGCCGATCGTGATCAAGCTCTTCGGGAAAGGGATTGATACCCGCCTCAATGAACTCGAAAAAATAGCTAAATAAATAGACAGGGAACAAAATGAAGGGGGCTGCTCCTCAGGAGCAGCCCCCTTTTATTATCCCTTGCGGAAACCACATCAGGCGCGGACGGCCCCGGTTATCTCTATCGCGGCCAGGGCCTCCCTGAGGTCTTTGAGGTTGACGATATCATCCCTGTTATAACGCAGCAGAAGGTTGAGCGCAGCCAGGTCATGGGCTCCCTTGTATTGTTCCCATAGCCAGATCGCGTCCAGGCCATTAATCCCCTCGGTCTCCCTGGAAATGCCCAGCCGCCTTAAGACTGCTTTGAAACCGCCTTTCAGGTTATATTTCCAGCAATCGTACATCAGGTCCGTGTGCCTGAGCATCAGGCCGAGGTCCGGCCCCAGGTGGGTGCGTATGAAAGGAACGTCGAAGCGGAAACCGTTATAGGTAAACATGTTAGCCGTCCCCTCCAGTAACTTCAGCAGATTTTTACAGGTGAGCTTTTCATCGTATAGCTGCACCAGCCTGTCTTCTTTCTCATTACAGAAATAGATGCCGATGACAGTAATACTGCTCTCGTGGGCATACAGCCCGGTGGTCTCGATATCCAGGTAGGCGTCGGGGAAGCCGATCATGATAAATCCTTGCCCTGATTATACAGTATTCCGCTTACAGGCGGCATTCCGGGTAACTGCCTCGACATATTGAGCTAATGGTATGAAACGCCCCTGACAGCTTGTCTGTCAAAGCATCAGACCTTCCCCGTCCCGGCGCATCTTGACGTAGCTGAACCTGGCGAAGAAGAGCAGCACCCAGGCGGTGAGGTAGATGAACATCAGCAGGGCGATGACCGAGCCGATAGGTCCGTAGACGAGGTTGTACTGTCCGAAATTTTTCACGTACCAGACGAAGGCGAACCTGACGGCCTCAAAACCGATAGTGGCCAGCAGCGCGCCCAGCCAGATATGCTTCCATTTGGGCTGCTTGCCGGGGATAAAGCGGTAGAGCAAAAGTATCACCCCGTAGGTCAGCAACGCACTTGAGAGCATAAAAACCACCCGTGCGAACAGGTTGTTCCTGGTTATCTTGAGTATGCCGTACTGCACATTGGCCTCGTGCATATAGTGTACGGTGGTGGTCATCCAGGTGAAGGCGATCAGGGCAATAACTGCTAATACCAGCATGGCAACGTTGATAAGGCGTCCTTTAACAAATGTGTAGCTGTTGGACATGCCCCAGATGCTGTTGAGGGAGTTGCGCAGGACATCAAAGAAAGATAAGGCGCTCCAGATAAGCGCCAGCAGTGCAATGACCCCGGTCGCACCGCGCGCCTGGATCACGCCCTCCAGCGTTTTGACTATCAGTCCCCTGGCCACGGGGATAAGGTTGCCCATGGCCGTGATGACCTGGTTTTCGACCTCCGCCGACGACATCATGAAGCCGGATATGGATATCAGCGCCAGCGCGAAAGGGAACAGCGAGAAGAGCAGGCTGTAGGCTACCGCCGCTGCCATCAGCTTGCCGTTATCCGAGCCGAATTCCCTGAACGTGGTCCAAAACAGGGAGATAACCCGGTTGTTTTTTACAGGCGCCCAATATTTCATTGCCCTCACCTCAGTGTATAATGTACAACATTAACAGTATGTTATCAGATTTTACGGATAGATTTTTATGTCAGTGCAATATTAGACCTGTTTTGCAGTAAAATTAATTGCAGCAGATTAGAAAGGAGGATTGTCATGGAGGAATCACAAAACGGGCAAAAAAAGACTGCCGCCGGTAACCTTGGTGATATGTTCGATGCACTGGGGGATACGATGGGGCAGATCTTCAATGACCCCAAGCTGAAGGAGAAGGCGCGCGAGCTGGGTAAAGCGGCCAGGGAATCGGCCGAGACGCTCGGGGAGCGTTTTAAGGACGAGGAGGTCAAGGCAAAATTCAAGGACGTGGGCAAGGCCACCCAGGCCTTTGGTAAAAACGTCGCTGACATGTTTACCGAGGATAAAAGCAGGGATACTGCGGCCGACAAACCGGCTGAACCTCCTGGGTAATATTACGAATCCGTGCCGCCCTGGCCGCCTTTCTGCGCCGCCTGCGTGTAGGCCACTACCGCGGCGATGGCCGCCGCGCGCTTGCCGTCGTCGAATACCTGCGACAGCTTCTCTTCCAGCGGCTGCTCGCGCGCCATGATGGCACGCATGTCATCGATCAGAGTAGTTTCCTGCGTTATGAAGTGTGTACCAAGCTCGCCGCTGCGGAAGCGCTGGTTCTCCATGACCGCTTTGTGGAAGGGGATATTGGTTTTAACTCCCACGATGACGTATTCGTAGAGGGCGCGTTTCATGCGTTCGATAGCCTCGTCCCGTGTGCGGCCCCAGGCCACCAGCTTGGAGATCATGGGGTCGTACATGGGTGAGATGGTATAGCGTGTGTGCACTCCGCTGTCCACCCGTATGCCCATGCCGCCCGGTGAACGGTAGCCGCGCAGCTTGCCCGGGGAAGGGGCAAAGTTATTCAGCGGGTCCTCGGCATTGATGCGGCATTCGATAGCCCAACCGTTCATCTTCACGTCCTGCTGCTGGATATCCAGGCGCTTGCCCGAGGCTATCAGGAGCTGCTCCTTGAGGATGTCGATGCCCGTGACCATCTCGGTTACCGGGTGCTCGACCTGGACGCGGGTATTCATCTCCATGAAGTAGAACTGGCCTTGGGAGAAGATGAACTCGATGGTGCCGGCGTTCTGGTACTTTATCTGGCGGGCGGCCTTTACCGCTATCTCGCCCATGCGGGCGCGCAGTTCCGGCGTCAATGCAGGCGAGGGCGCCTCCTCGATCAGCTTCTGGTGGCGGCGCTGGATGGAGCACTCGCGCTCGCCCAGGTGTATCACATTGCTGTGTGCGTCGGCCAGCACCTGGAATTCTATGTGGCGGGGATGCTCGATATATTTCTCGATGTAAATTTCGGGCATGCCGAAGGCGCTGGCGGCTATCTTGCTGGACGTCTCCAGTCCCTTCATCAGTGTGGCCTCGTCATGCACTATGGTCATGCCGATGCCGCCGCCGCCGCCGGAGGGCTTGATGATAATGGGGTAGCCTATCGCTTCAGCTATCTTGCGAGCTTCCTCGAAGCCGCTGACGGCTTCCTTTGTGCCCGGCGTGATGGGCACGCCTGCTTTAGCCATTTCCCGGCGGGCAGCGATCTTATTGCCCATCAGCTCAATCACTTTGCTGGAAGGGCCGATGAATTTGATGCCCTCCCTCTCGCAGGAATAGGCGAAACTGGGATTCTCGGCTAAAAAGCCGTAGCCCGGGTGTATCCCGTCCGCGCCGCTCTCTTTGGCTACGGCGATGATCTTCTTGATGTTGAGGTAGCTCTCGATAGCCGCCGGGGCGCCGATGCAGTAGGCCTCGTCGGCGTATTTGGCGAAAAGGGCATCACGGTCGGCTTCCGAATAGACGGCCACTGTGCGTATGCCCAGCTCGCGGCAGGCGCGCATCACGCGTATGGCTATCTCGCCACGGTTGGCGATTAATACTTTCTTCAGCATGTCATTCGATCACCATTAAAACGTCGTCCTTATTCACGATTTCGCCGTTAAAGGCGAATATCTCCTTGACCGTGCCCGTGTAGGGGCTATGCACATCGCTCTGCATCTTCATAGCCTCGAGCACGACCACGGTGTCGCCCTCTTTAACCTTATCGCCCGCCTTGGCTTTCACGGTCAGCACCATGCCCTGCATGGGCGATAGCACCGCTCCTTTGGGTATCTCCCTGGATTTGGCTTTTTTGCCTGTCTCAACGGTCTGCCCCAGTACAGGGGTTATCTTGATGTTAAAGACCTCGCCGTCCACGTCCACGCTGAACTCCGTGGGCATATCGGCGCCCGGTTGGCTGGGTGCGGCAGCCGGCAGGGGGCCTGCCAGCACCTCTTCCTTGCCCTCGCCGCGCAGGAATTTTAAAGCTACCTGCGGGTAGAGGGCGTAGGTCACCAGGTCCTCTTCCTTGTGCAGGATACCAAGCTTATGGGCTTCGTCCTTATACTTCTCAAGCTCGGGCTCAATGTGTTCACCCGGCCTGCCGCTAATTATCTTCGCATCCCCTGCCACCATCTTGCGGACATCGTCGTTAAGATCGCCGGGCGGCCTGCCGTAATAGCCCAGGAAGTAGTCCTTGACCTCTTTGGTTACTTTCTTATAGCGCTCACCGTTGAGCACGTTGAGCACGGCCTGGATGCCCACGATCTGGCTGGTGGGCGTGACCAGCGGAGGGTAACCCAGGTCGGCGCGCACCCGTGGTATCTCCTCAAGCACGGCGCTGATCTTGTCCAGGGCGTTCTGTTCGCGCAACTGGCTGATCAGGTTGGAATACATGCCGCCCGGTATTTGATGCAGCAGCACGTTGACGCTGGGGCGCGTGGCCTCGGCAGTCAGCAGCATGCGGTACTTGCCGGCCATGGCTGCGAAGTCCTCGCCTATCTCGTAGAGCAATTCCAATTCCAGTCCGCTGTCCCAGGGGGTGCCCTGGAAGGCGGCCACCACGCTCTCGGTGGGCGGCTGCGAGGTGCCCCAGGCGAAGGGCGAGAAGGCGGTATCAAGTATGTCCGCGCCGGCCTCGGCGGCTGCCTGGTAGCTCATGGGCGCCATGCCGCTGGAGCAATGCGAATGCAGGTCAACAGGTATCTTCACTAACTTCTTTATCGCCTTGAAGAGCGCCGTAGTGTCGGGCGGGGAGATAAGCCCGGCCATGTCCTTGATGCAGATTGAGTCGCAGCCCAGGTTCTCCAGCCTGTGCGCCATTTCGGCGAATCCTTCTACCGAATGCACCGGGCTGATGGTGTAGCAGATGGTGCCCTGCACGTGAACTTTATATTTCTGGCACTCGTGGATGGCCGGCTCCATGTTCCTGATATCGTTGAGCGCGTCGAAGATGCGAAAGACATCCACGCCGTCCTTGACCGCCAGGCGCACGAACTCCCTGACCACGTCGTCGGCGTAGTGGCGGTAGCCCACCAGGTTCTGGCCGCGCAGCAGCATCTGCAGGTGAGTATGCTTGACCATGCTGCGGATGTCCTTCAGACGTTCCCAGGGATCCTCGTTGAGGTAGCGTATGCAGGTATCGAAAGTGGCGCCGCCCCACATCTCCAGCGAGAAGAAGCCCACCCTGTCCATTTTCTCCACGATAGGCAGCATGTCGCGCGAGCGCATGCGGGTGGCGATCAGCGACTGGTGCGCATCGCGCAGGGTGGTGTCCGTTATCTTAATTGCCATAGTGCTATCCTCTCTGATTTCGCCTGCCTTACATCAATAAGGCCAACCTGGTAATGATATAGATTAAGCGTTGCTTTCGTCAATTCACCGAAATATGTACACATAAACGTTGTAATCGCCGGGGGTGTATTATATAATCCCGTCAAATGGCTGAATTCGGATTCAGGCCGCCTGCGAAAGACGAGAAACTGGTTTTCGGTGCGCAGCGGCCTGGCTACCCCGGCAAATTCGTCCAGAAGCAGGTAGCGGACGACTGGATAACCTACATGAAGGCGCAGGGCGTATGCCGCGTTGTCTGCCTGCTGCCCGACGATGAGCTTAAATGCTACCCGACTCTGAGCGGCGGACTGCTCGGACTATATGGCGATGCTTTCGGCAAGGACAACGTGCTCTGGGCGCCCACGGCCGACAGGCAGCTTCCCACGGGCGAGGACGTCCGGCATATACTCTATTTCCTGCATGGCGCAACGTTGAAGGGAGAGAAGTCCGTAGTGCACTGCTCGTCCGGAGTGGGCAGGACCGGATTGGTGCTGGCCGCCTGGCTGGTTTACCACCATAATCTGACCGAGCGCAAGGCCATCAGGACCGTAGAGGAGCAGAACCGCAACCCCAGGGAGGCCGTGCTCTACGGGACGGCGAAGGAAAACGATTTGATGGCTGTGCTGGCCGTGGCAAGAGAGTTAGATAAGCCAACCTGACCCTGGGAAACACTAAACCCTAAGTTCTAAATACTAAACAAATTCCAAATACAAGGCACCAAGCGCTTCGGAATTTGAGTTTTGTATTTGTTTAGGGTTTAGTATTTAGAATTTTATCCTTCGAATTCCTTCCTGTACTTCTCCCATACAGCGCCCGCCTTAAAGGCCTCGATGCAGGCGTGCATCACATCGTACTGCGCCAGGTTGGTTTCCATGATGGCGGTTATCACCTTTATCCAGTCCTCGGAGGGGGCTATCTCGCCCGCGCTCTTCTCGTACCTTTTGAGGAAGCGGTCGAATTTATCCTGCAGCCGCAGTTCGCGCACCTTCCTGCGGTAGATAATCGAGTCCTTCTTGAGGATGTCCTCGATCTGCTTCTGCCAGATCGGGCGCCCGCCGGCGGGGGTGAGTTCCTCCGCCTCCTCCTCAGCGCTGCAGTAGATATAGCGTGGGAACCTGTAGCGCGTCAACAGCACGTCCCAGGAGAGCTTGATCCTTCTCTCCTTCTCCATGTTGATGAGGGCCGGTAATATCTTCTTATAGATCAGCGTGTCCTTGTCGTTGCCGGATACTTCATGGGTGAAGTGGGCGATCAGCTCCGTGAGGCGCACCTTATCCGCGTTAAGCTTTGCTATGTACTTGAGAATCCTATCTTCCATGGCTGTCACCTCCTTTCAAGCGTTCCGTGCAGAGGTCCTGCCTTTATTTTAGCAAATCTTGGACACATAGCGTAAAAAAGCTTTACAATACAGCTTTGTGGAAAGCGGAGAAAAGCATTTGCAGCAGTTTGAGATTTTAAAACAGGACAAGCCCAACGGCGATGGCGTCATCATGAAGTACCGCACCCGCCGCGGCGCTGATATCTACTGTATCGGCGTACCGCTCTATTACGATTCGGGAGGTGATTGGGACCTCGGTCCCACCTGGTGCTACTTGGTGCCCGGCGAAAAGCTAACCCTTGTCGATACCGGCCAGTTCGGCAAGTTCGAAGTGTTGACCTCCATGCTGGGCCAGGCCGGCTTCGATGTTAAGGATATCCGGCGGGTTATCATCACCCATGGCCACGAGGACCATGACGGCAACCTGCCCGAGGTGCTGGAAGCCAGCGGCGCTGAGCTTTGGGCGCATTTCGCCTTCGACAACATGGTTGCCTATCATGCCGATGTGGACGACAACGCCGCCCATCCGGATTTCCCGGGCTCCTGCCGCACCTGCCTGATGCCCGAGCAGTTCAACACCGTCTGCCGTCCCTACCACCATAAACGCAGCCAGCTAAAGGCCACACATCAAATAAAGCAGGGCGCCGCATCACCCGGCAGCCGTTTCCGCTTCCTGCTCACGCCCGGGCACTCGCCCGATTCTGTGTGCAGCGTTTTTGAAGACGAGGTCGTTTTCGGCGGCGACACGCTTTTGGCCACCATCACGCCGCACCCCTCGCTCATGCTGGAGTATTACTGCAACAGGCGCATCCTGCCCACGGGCTATGGCGAGGATCACGAAGCCTATGGTTTAATAGCCTATATAAGGTCACTGGATAAGCTGCAGAAGCAGTGCCGCGACACAGAATTGCTCCTGCCCGGGCACCGCCTTTTCGAGAAGGGCCAGCCCAATTACCTCAGGCCGGCCGAGCGGGCCGCCGAGATCCTGCGCTTCCACGCCGGGCGCTGCGGCAATATTTTGAGGATACTGGATGGACGGGTGCTCGATCTGGAGCAGATCTCCATCGAGCTTTTCGACCCCCGCCTGCGCCGTGGCTTCGGCAAATACCTCTCCCAGCGCGAGGTCATGAGCCACCTCGAGTTGCTCGCTGTCCATGGCGACATTGAGTGGGTGGACGGCAGCCAGTTTACCTCACGGGCAACGGGCTCGGAGAAATATAAGGACTTCTTCCAGCAATTTGCTTAACTCGTCATTGCGGGCCCTATTTTAATACTGTCATTGCGAGCCCGCAGGGCGCGGCAATCTTGAAAAATCAAACCGGTAACTTAACAGGTAGTTTAAAGGAGGCAAAAATGATAGTAATAACCGCAACTATGAGGGCCAAAGAGGGCAACGGCGATGACCTGGCCAAAGTCATCCAGGATTTCGCGCCCAAATTCCTCAAGGACCCCGGCTGCATCGACTACAGCGTCCACAGGCGCGCCGACAACCGCAACACCTTCTTCTTTTACGAGAAGTATGAAAACAACGAGGCGCTGACCTTCCACTCGTCAGCGCCCCATTTCAAGGACATGTTCCATGCGATCAAGCCTTTCCTCGACGGGCAGGCTGAGATCGCCATGTACGAGAAGATCTAAGCCTTAGAAGGGCAGCATCTTGAAGGATGAGGGCAGCCACAGGTAAACGAGGATGAGCACCGCCATATACACTACCCATCCGAAGATGCAGGTGGCTGCCGCCTTGCCCGTATCGAAATCCAGCGTCTGCCTTACCGCGATCACGCCGGAGGCCAGGGTCCAGAATCCTGCCAGCAGGGTGATCAGCCAACCCAGCATGGGCATGAATATCAGTATCCTCAGTACGCCGGGAGAGTTGGCGAAGCCCAGGGTGCGGGTGAGTTCGGCCATACTGGCGCGCTCGGGACCGCGCAGGAAGGTGGTGCCGGATAAGAAGGTTATCAGCACCCAGGCGAACCACCCCACCAGGGAAGCCAGGAAGCCGCTCAGCAGGCCCCAGAGGAACCAGATGGCGCCCGCACCGCCCAGCAGTCCGGCCAGTCCCAGGCCGATACCCGTGGCCGCGCTGGTCAGAAGGGCGACCATGATGGCGTGGGCCAGGGCATCCTCCTCGGTCTCCATCTCCTCGTAAAAGCTGGCATCCAGCCGGCCCGCACGCATCATGCGGTTGAGTAGCTTTATCCAGATATCCATATAAAGACTCCTTGTCAGAGTGTGCCTGCGCCTATTATACCAGTTTAGCCCAAGCGTGATCAGTCCTGTCCGAATACAATTTCTTGTTGGTGAATGATGGGCGGTGTTAAAATATCTGCTGGCTTACATGCCCGCGCTGCGGGCAATTATTTTGAAAAGGACAGGCTGCTGATGACTGAATTCAACAGGTTTTTCGCGCCGCGCTCGCTGGCTTTCCTGGGCGCTTCCAGCGACACTAACAAATGGGGCTACCGCATACTTTCCAACATCGTTCATGGTGGTTTCCGGGGCAAGATTTACCCGGTTAACCCCAGGGGTGGTGAGGCGTTGGGCTTACAGTTTTATAAGAGCCTGGAAGAAGTGCCTGAAGTGCCTGACCTGGTGGTTATCGTTGTCCCTCCCGTTGCCATGGTGGACACGATTAAGGGGTGCATCAGCAAGGGGATAAAGGCCGGCGTGGTGGTAACGGCCGGCTTCGCCGAGGTCAATGAAAGCGGCGCGGCGGCGCAGGATGAGATGGTTGCGCTGGCCAGGCAGGGAGGCATGAGGCTGATCGGGCCAAACTGTTTCGGAATCCTCATCCCCTCGGCTAAACTTTACGCGCAGATGCCGCCCATTTTTCCGCCGGACGGGCATATTGCCGTTGTCTCACAGAGCGGTAACGTCGGTTTGACCATCGCCCGCCGGGCCATGGCCCATGATTTCGGCTGCAGTTGCATGGTGAGCATCGGCAACGAGGCTGACCTGCATGCCGAGGATTTCCTGGAGTACCTGGCGGATGACGCTAAGACCGCCGTCATCCTGGCCTATATCGAGGGCTTCAAGGACGGGCGCAGGTTTTTCGAAATTGCCAGGAATACGAGTTTAAAGAAACCTATCGTTATGATAAAGGTCGGTGAGACGGAGGCAGGGGCCTCGGCGGCCAGGTCGCATACCGCCGCCCTATCGGGCTCGGCGGAGGTCTTTGGCGGTATCGGCAGGCAGGCCGGCATCATCAGGGCCAATAACCTGCAGGAGCTGATGAACCTGGGCTACGGCTTCCTCTGCCATCCCCTGCCCAAAGGCAGGCGGGTGGGCATTGCCACGCTGGGGGGAGGCTGGGGAGTGCTGGCGGCCGACGCCTGCGCCAGGCTCGGTCTGGATGTTGTGAAGCTGCCGCAAGATATCATCAAAGAGCTTGACTCATTCCTGCCCGGCTGGTGGAGCAGGAACAACCCGGTCGACCTGGTAGCGGGGTCGGCGGATGCCATCATACGGGTAGTAGATGTCCTCGCCAGGTACGGGGGGATAGATAGCGTGATAGCCCTGGGAGTCCCTTTCCCCCATCTCGCCAGGATGACACTGCCGACCAACGAGGAGGAGAAAAAGCAGGTAATACAGTTTATTGTTGAGTCATACAGCAAGTCTTTCAGCGATATGAAGGCCATATCCGAAAAATATGGCAAACCGGTTATCATTGCTGCAGAGCTCCCCGCGCCGCGGACTGAAGGTTCATTTGATCAGGATATAATGCGCTCTATATCAAAGCAAAACATGGTTTGCTACAGCATGCCCGACGAAGCTGCCATGGTGCTGAATTCCATGGCCAGGTACGGAGAATTCATAAGGCGCGGCTGAGCGCGGTGCCGGTTTTTTTATTCTAAGGGTAGCGGCCTGTCCGTTACCAGGTTCCACATGCCATCGCAAACTGCGGACACGACCTTGCAGTCTGTTACTATAACCACTGCAGGGTGCGTGGTAATTACCTGTGCCAGCACCTGCCCCGTCCTGTCGCCGTGGCCCGGGTGGCCTGTCTGGAAGGTATAAGCTAAGTTCCAAGATTGGCCGTTGCCGGTTGCCTGCGCTTTAACCGGCGAGACGCTGCCCTGGATACCATCGAATATAAATGTAGCGCTATTGAGTATCAAATCGTTGCCCAGTTTAGCGGCCTGAGCCTGCGTACAGGCAGGCAGCTTGCTGCCATCGCGGAAGAGGGACGGCCCCCTGACAACCAGTAACACGGCGCCGAAGACTATGCTTACAAGCAAAAAGCTGGAGAAAGCGAGTATCAAGGCTGTCTTGAAAAGTTTGCTTTCCATGGTTTCCCTGCCGGGCATACAATTATAAGACGCCGGCGGCGGACTGGCAACGGCAGCAAGCTTTGCAGGCTATCTGCACGGGTATATAATACGCTTAAGCGAAAGGCAGGAGGTTGAGATGCTTGAGACATTGGTGCGTAACTGGTGGCTGGTTTCTTTACGCGGGCTGGTGGCCCTCATTTTGGGGGTGATCATGCTGGTAATGGAGCCCGCGGCGGCTGCGTCATTCCTGGTACTTTTCATCGGCGCCTATGCGCTGGTGGATGGCGTTTTCGCCCTGCTTGTAGGAGTCATCAACCGGCCGCCCCACAGGGACCGCGGCTGGCTGATAGCCGAGGGCATCATCGGCATACTGGCGGGCCTTGCTATATTGGCATCACCGCTGCTGGCAGGTGTCCTCATTATGTACATAATTGCCTTCTGGGCGCTGTTTACCGGCATACTTGAGCTGGTATTCGCGATAGCACAGTGGAAGCAGCTGCCGGGCAGCTGGATGATATTGCTGAACGGCCTATTTTCCATGCTGCTGGGCGCGCTGATCTTTGCCAATATGACGCTGGGCGCCTTGCTGATTGTGGTAATGATCGCCATCTACCTGGTGCTTTTCGGCGTGCTGTTGATCGCCATGGGGTTCTCGCTGAAGGGCGCCGGCATTGAGAAATTGCGCAATGCAGGGTTGGATATCAAATAGACTCAAGAAAACGCGGTAGCAAACTGTACTCAACCGGTTGCTATTCTATCCAGGTCAGGCCGGCCGGGCTGCGCTTGATGCCCCGGGAGTATTTGTATTTAGGGTAGCCGAGCAACATGGAGGACAATACCATATTGCCTTTGGGGATCTGGAACAGCTTCCTAAGTTTGGGGTCCCGGCTGATAGCGGGCGGGATCAGCCCGATGGCGCAGGCGCCTAATCCCAGCGAGTGCGCGGCCAGCAGTCCGAAGGCCAGGGCTATAAAGATGTCCTCGTTATGAGCGGGCGCGTGAAAGAGGATCATGGCCGGGGCGCCGCGGGCGATGGTATCCTCGGCGCCGGCCTTTAAGGCGGGCATGCGTGCTTTCATCAGCGGCAGGACGTGCCCGCTTAATACCTGGTAGTTTTCCTTACCTACCATGAGCTTGAAAACAGGCCGCATTAAGGGATTAGCCTGCATTTTAATCAGGCTGTCATACATCTTCGCCATCTGTGGAACTGCGCTGCGGATAAGTTCCCGGTTATTAATCACCGTCAGTTCCACGGTCAGAGGGGTGAAGCCCGGCGGCGCGAAGGTGATGGCACGGACGATTTTCTCAAGCAGTTCGCGCGGTACGGGTTTGTCCTGGAAGTTACGGATGGAACGGCGGGAGCTTATCAGGCCGTAGAAAGCTTCCTGCCAGCCTTCCTGGCGTTGCGGCAGCTCGAAGAAGTCTTTTTCATAGGATAAACCTTCGATCGAGATTGACTTGGTGGGGCAGGCGGCCATGCATTGTCCACAGCGGATGCAGAGGTGTACCCTGTTATCGAGGAACCTCGCCGTGTCATCCGCCTGGATAATGCCGGCCGGGCAGACCTCAGCGCAGAGGTGGCATTTTTTACAGGTAGAGAGGTCAACTGAATGAGTCGTTGGCACGATAACACCTCCTGTTAAATATTGCAGTGTGCTGATGGCAGACGTATGGCGGAGGGGGCGGGATTCGAACCCGCGTTAGCGAGAAGCTAAAACGGTTTTCAAGACCGTCACCATCGTCCACTCGGTCACCCCTCCGCGGAACATAATAGTATATTTAATAGTGAGTACGGTGGCAAATTGGCCTCTGAAGGAATGGAAGCGGTCAGTAAGAGTTCAGACTGCTCTCGATGGCGGCGGCGCTGCTGAATGCGCCGTCCTGCTTGCTCCTGATGACTCCGGTTGAATCGACAAAAAAGGTCATCGGTATGCCGCTGGTAACATTATATGCCTGGGCGACCGAACCGGCTTCGTCCAAGGGGACATTGAATGTATAGCCGCCACTGGTAATTTGCGCTCCTACAGCCTCATCCCTGTTGGCGCTGAAACCGCCCGCGGCGCTGTTGATGATGAGCATGGCCACGCTGCTTTCCGGATAGTTCGCCCTGACGGTCTGAAAATAGGGCATTTCCTCCATGCAAAAGTGGCAATTTAAGTTCCAAAAATTGATGATGACCTTTTTCCCGTGCAGCTCGCTGAGGGTCACCTGGCCGCCATCTTCATTGGCTAAGGCCAGGGTGAAATCAGGCGCTGAATTTCCAACAGATGATCCGGCCGGCACCGGGGTTACAAAGGTAGCATCCGCTGATGATTTTTCGTTGCCGTCAGCATCCCTTGATGTGACCTTGTAATGGAAAGTCGTTTGCGATGCCAGGCCGTAAAGGATAACGTCATGGAACAAGGCCAGGGTGGTGTCCGTTTGCGATGGCTGCAAGGTGCCGTAGCCCACTGACGTGCCGTAACTTACCTGGCTGGTAGCCGGCTCGTCGGTTTTCCAGGTTATCTCTGCTGAACCTCCCACAGTAGAGCTGGAAATGTTCGCTACTTTCATTTCGCTGATAACAGGAGGCGTGGTATCGCGGACCTCGGAAGTCCTGATTACTTCGGTAGCTTCCAGGCTGGCATCGGGCGAATCAGGGTTGTCGTCCAGCCTCGATTTCACCGTGATATGGTATGTCTTGCCCTGCTCGAGGCTGGTCAGCTTAACGACGTGATTGGTAACCATGGCATCGTCTTTGGCATTCTCGCATTGCGTGCCGCCATCCAGGCAGTAAATTACGATGCTATTAGATTCCTTATCGGTTTTCCAGGTTACTGTAGCGCCGGTCCTGGTGATATCTGAATACTGGATGTTGGATATGGCGGGTGCCCTGGATGAAGCACCCGGTTGAGTAGTTGTGGGCGGCATCACAGCCGGGGCGGGCGTTTTAAACTGGTCCATGATGAAGACGATGCTTATAATGATGACACCTGCCAGGGCCATCAGGGCGAATAAAATCGGCAGCGGCGAACTCTTTTGTCCTGGCTTTGCTCCCTTATCTTCATTTTCACGGGTCTTTTTTTTCTGTTTCCTGCGCCTAACCGGTATTTCTTCAATAAATCCCGGCGCCGGGGCAGGGTAGGCCACCTCGTAAGGCTGAAATGCCGGCTGGCCATAGTATTGGTCAGGCTGAGGGGCATAAGACGGGTAAGGCTGCGAGGCATAAGCCGGGTAAGGCGGCGGAGCGGCTGTCATGGACTTGTAATGGTCCGCGGCTTTGATGTAGGCCCTGGTTTTTTCAGCAGGCAGGCGGTTACAACTGCATGTGGGGCAGACCTTGCTGCGGTCCGGCACAGGGTTGCTGCAATTCGGACAAATACGCAGTTCATAGGCATCAGGCTGCAAAGCAGTACCTTGCGGTACAGGTGACCCGGGACCCATCTGGGGAAAAATATCTTCGGGAGGCGTCCTTCGCGTCTGTGACCTTGTTTGCTCAGATGAAGCACCTGTGCCTCTCTCGGCCATCCTTCTATATGCTTCAGCCTCAAGCGTCTTATCTTTGCTCATGTAGCTTTGGCTTAAGATACTGCCACCGCCGAATTTACCGTGTATAGGGCACATGCTGGATCCCGGCGGGATTGCTGTACCGCACTTGGCGCAGACCTTTTGCGTGGGGGACTCCTGTGCAGGCGCAGAGGCGTAAGCTGCTTCGCCGTAGGCCGGTTTCAGCATGCCCTGTCCCTGGGTGGGCGTCATGGTAAAGCGGTTGCCGAGTTGGCCGCAATAGGGGCATTTCCTCTGGGTGGGATCTATCCTGTTGCCGCAACTCGGGCAGGCATATCTACTGGCGGAGTATTCCACCGGCAATACAGCGGGCGCAGTGTGAGCATCCGCCAAATACTTGCCCGGCTTGAAAGAAGGATCCCTCTTGCCGCAATGAGTACAGACGGCTGTATTGGGTGATTCAATCAGCAGGTGACAATAGGGACAGAACCGCGCGCCGCATTTCTGGCAGGTTGTGGCGTTGGGTTCATTGATCTCACGACACCTTTGACAGATTATACTGGGCATTAATTATTATCCATTTGAAACGGCCTTCAATGCTATATTAAAGGTAAGACAAGCTATATTATATGTCAAGTTTGATACAGCGTGCAGGACAGCTAAAACGATTAAAATCAGGGACGGTCTAAATTAGACGGGCGCGTCGCTGGAAGTCAGGCTGGAATCAGTACGAGTTGAGCATAAATTCTATTTCACCCGGCCCGGTGAACATACCCTGCTGGATGCGGCGGATGACGCCGTCCTTGTCGATAAAATAGGTCTTGGGTATGCTGGTGAGCTCGTATCTGTTGAAAGCATCTTCACCCGGATCAAGGCAAACGGTGAAGTTGTAATTGCCGTTGGAGATAAATGAGCGGACAAGCTCCTCTTCAGACTGACTGCCCGCCACAGTCAGGAGCATGACCTCATCGCCGCTGCTGTATTTATCCCACACTGCCTGGAAATGGGGTGTCTCAAGCTTACAGGGTGTGCACCAGCTGGCCCAGAAATTAAGGATAATCTTTTTACCCCGGAATTGGCTGAGCGAAACGTCCTCGCCTTTGAGGTTTTTCAGGGTGAAATTGGGTGCCTTGTTGCCCATGTAGGGTGACGCGCCAGTGTCGGGTTCAGTTTTGAAGACGAAATCAGCCGATGTCATGACATTGCCCGCAGCATCCCTGGAAATGAGCTGGTAATGATAACTGGTTGACGGTGAAAGCCCGCTGAGAAACACGCTGTGACCGGTACTGAATTCGTAAGTAAAGCCCGATGAAAATTCGTAACCGGCGCCCAGTCCGAATTTAACCTGGGATTTGGCCTTCTCATTTGTATTCCAGGTAATTGTAGCCGCTGAATCGTCCGCTGATACAGCGGGCTGACCTTCAAGCCGGGGCGCAATGGTATCGGCAGCCGATAATAAAGTCTGAAAACTGCGCTCAACGGGATCGTTGCGTAGGCCGGCGTTATCCTGGCACTGAAGATCAGTAATATAGTACCACTGCCCGCTGTCCAGTCCATCCAGCCTAGCCGTATGGTTAACGTCCGGCTTCGTTGCAACCTTTTTAATTATTGTTTCGCCGGTATCAGTTTTATAATGGATCTCGCTGATGCAGGGCTCACTTGTTTTCCAGGTTACGGTTGCCCCGCGGTCACTAATCGATTTGATAACGGGTTCGTATACGGTAGGCCTCGTCGTGTCAGATGGTTTATCAGGGTTGGTGGGCGTAACCGGTGCGGTAACAGGGGCATCAGGATTCGGGCTCACAGCCACAGCCGGCACGGTAGTATTGGCAGTGGGTTTCTGCCCAGATTTATCTGACGCAAAGATATTGGATAGCCAGGCCAGCGGGTTAACGGCTGGTTGAGCCTGTTGCGAGGTGTTAGCGGGTTGGGCCGGCTCCGCTGGCCTGACCATCTCAGGCACCGTGGGCGTCGCTAACCATCTGGTAATATCGTCGAAATTATTATAAACATAATTGACGCCTATGATCAGAAGCACAAGCAGCGCGATGCTTATAATGGCCGTGACTAAAACGCCGGTGTTGTCTTTCTCGGGCTTCTCAGGCTCTTCATCGTCCTCAACGAACTCGGTGAAATGCTTTTTCCCGGAGGGCTTCTCCTCGAAATCCCGCTCCTCCTCTTTTTCCTTTTTACCCCGTTTCTTAGGTTCGCCCCTGTCCATGTCCTCTATATGGTCGAGGATAGGGCTGCGGGGACGCATGCCAACGGGGAAGTGTGAATCATCGTCATCATGACGGCCGTGTGAAAGTGACGGAGATTCAGCCTGGATATCCATGGGTCCGGAGAAACGCTGGAGCTGTCCGGCTGGCTGTTGCCGTTCAACTTTTTCAGCAGGGAATGAGTCTCCCCTCCTCAGGGACGGCGCCTGCGGAGCATGACTGCTTTCAGACGGGCCGCCAGGCGGGGCGTCATAGGTATGAGGACCCAGAGATCCGCAGTCCTGGCATTTCGTATATTTGGATGAGATAGGCTTGCCGCATTGGCCGCATCTGAATTCTTTATCCAATTAACTCTCTCCCTGAGGCAAAATCGGGCGCCTATCCGGGATAAGCAGGATTTCCCTGCTGATCCGGCTCATATTCATGGTTGTACCTTTCATTCAATATCTACACTACAACGGGATAAAGCCACTGTCAAGGGTGTTATGCATAACCGGGCTATAAATCATTCAGGATTCGCTCCACCTGGCCGACGTTAAAACTGCCGTATTCAATGTCGCGGATAATCATGTCACCGTCAATAAAGACCGTGCAGGGCGCCTTCTCCACGTTATACAGATGGGCGGTGGTCTTGTACATATCCACAACAACCGGAACGCTGAGGTCGCCGCGTTCTGTTTTGTACTGGATAACGGCCCTGTCTATATCAGCGAGCTTGCTTTCTATGAAAATGGCTATGATCTTGACGCCCGGGATATTCTTATTCTGAATTGCCTGCAGCAGGGACAACTCGCGGTCGCACTCCGGGCAGTAGATCGCCCAGAACGTCAGCAGCACCTTTTGCCCCCTGTAGTCGCGCAAGGATAGGGTGTCCAGCGTCTTGAAGACGGGAAGGGTAAAATCGGGCGCCCGGTCACCTATCCGGGGGCCTGTGGGTACAGAGACGAGCGTGGTGAAAAGGCCGGGCGGGTCCATGGCCGCTCCATTGCCGTCGGTGTCTATCGACTTGATGCGGTAATAGTACGCTGTATTAGCTTCAAGCCCGATGATGCGCACGGAATGTTCCGTAATCATCCTTGAATCGACCAAAGTCGAATTGGCGCAGGAGCCGTCTGGCCCGTACAGCACCTGGCTGTTGGACGGTTCATCCGTTGTCCAACTGACGATAGCGCTGCCGTCGGTAGGTATGAGCTTGAACTTTATTACCGCAGGTGGACTTGTATCACCTTTAGCAGCGGTGTCGAAAACCATGTCATTGCCGCGCGACAGTTCCTGGCCTTTACCATCGGTTGCTATTACAACGAAATGGTAAGCAGTGGATGGCGCCAGCTCTTTCAAGACGACCTTTTGAGCGTTCAACTGAAGTTCAGCCACTGCCATGTTGCCGTACGATTCCGAGTCGCCGTACAGTACCCTGCCCCAGGCGGGCAGGTCGGTTGTCCAGGCTATGACAGCGCTGCCATAGGTGATGTCTGATATGGCTATGTTGGATATGGTAGGTTTTGTGGGGGCAACTGCCGGTGGCTGGTGCTGCTCAACCGGTTTGAAGAAAGTTAATGTCGAAGGAATAATGCCGTACTGCCGGGCTAAAAGGAAGCCGATGCCGGCCACGATAACCGCTATGGCTATCAGGATGATTAGATCGAGCGTTTTGAGGCGCCGCCTGCCCCGCAGTTCGGTGACACGCTGGGAAGCGCCCTTGATAGAAGCCAGTCCCCTGACGGCAGGGGGCACATCCGGGATCCCTGCAGGGCCTTCTCCGGAGGATTCGGCGTCCTGGCCGCTGGGGACTAACTTAGCCATGGCTGTGCTTTTACCACAATGGGGGCAAATGGCGGCAGGCGTTTTCAGGTCGGCCATGCAATTGGGGCAGCGATGTTGCTTTTGACCCTGTGCCGGAGCAGCTTCGGCCAGCCCTGCCGCAGCCCTTTTCTCAATGATCTTTTGCCAGAGGTCTACCCCCTGCTGCTCGACGCGGTCCATGTACCACTTCTGGCCGCAGCGCGGGCAGATTGAGGTACCTTCGGGGACTACACCGCTGCACTGGCGGCATATCTTAGGACTCGACTGAGTTTCACCCTCTGACATGATTATTAATATCTTACCTCGAGAGTTTCTTTAATTATACATATAGTTAAATTGAATTTGAAAGCAAAGTCAAGGTGCCGGACGTGAAGAGGCCCTACCCCGCAGGAAAATCTTATGGAGAAAGCCCCGTGTCTTGCTGCAAGCCGGGGGTTTTACGGATGGCCCTCACCTACTTTATAACCCGGGCATTCATGTAGGGGTGCAAGGCCTCGGGCACGAGGATGCTGCCGTCAGCCTGCTGATAGTTTTCCATAATGGATATCATGACGCGCGGCAGGGCCAGGCCGGAACCGTTAAGGGTGTGTACCAACCGCGGCTTTGACTCGGAATCGGGGCGGTAGCGTATGTTAGCCCGGCGTGCCTGGAAATCGCCGCAGTTGCTGCAGGAGCTTACCTCAAGCCATTCCCGGCAGCCCGCTGACCATATCTCAATATCGAATGTTTTAGCCGCGGCAAAGCCCATATCACCGCTGCAAAGCTGGATAACATGGTACGGCAACCCCAGTTTCTGACAGATGTCCTCAGCATCGTGCGTAAGCTTATCCAGTTCGCTGTTGGAGGTCTCGGGCTCGACGAACTTATACATCTCCACCTTCTCAAACTGGTGCCCGCGCTTTATGCCGCGGGTATCCTTGCCGGCGGCCATCTTCTCGCGGCGGAAGCAGGAAGTATGCGCCACGTAGTATATCGGCAGCACTCCGGGCGTTATTATCTCGTCACGGTGCAGGTTGGTCAGGGGGACTTCGGCAGTGGGAACGAACCAGTAATCCTCTTCGGCGTCGTGATACAGGTTATCGGCGAACTTGGGCAGGTTGCCGGAGCCAACCAGGCTCTCTTTCTTGACCATGAAGGGTGGAAATATCTCTGTATAACCGTGAGCATTTACGTGCAGGTCGAGCATGAAATTGATCAGCGCCCGCTGTAATTGCGCACCCTGCCCGCACAGCACGTAGAACCTGGTGCCTGATAATTTGACACCGCGCTGGAAATCGATGATGCCCAGCTTCTCTCCCAGTTCCCAGTGAGGCAGAGGGGTGAAGGTGAACTCCTGCGGCTTGCCCCAGGATCTTACTTCAATATTGTCCTGCGAATCCTTGCCTGCCGGGACATCGGCAGCCGGCAGGTTGGGCAGGAGCAGCAGCTTTTCGGTAAGCTGTGCTGTTACCTGGTTGGCTTCAGATTCGATCTGGTTAATGCGGTCACCCACCTGGCGCATCACGGCTATCAGGCCGGGCGGCTTTTCTTTCATCTGGCTGATCTGCTTGCTGACTTCATTGCGCCGGGCGCGCAGGGCTTCAGCCTCCTGGAGAAGCTGGCGGAAGGTATTATCGAGACCTATGATCTCATCGATAGACGCCCGGCCTTCGCCGCGCTTTTCCATCGCCCGGGAGACTACTTCAGGGTTATCACGGATCAGTTTGATATCAATCATTTTTAGTCTTAAGCTGCGGGAAGAGTATAACCTCACGGATAGATTGCCTGTCGGTGAGCAACATGATCAGCCTGTCGATGCCAATGCCAAGGCCGCCCGTGGGCGGCATGCCATGCTCCATGGCGGTGATGAAATCTTCGTCGATTTGCTCAATTTCCGGTTCAATATTGCCCATCTTGGATAACATAATTTGCCGGCTATTTTCAGACTGCTTCTGTCCGGCGAACCGTTCGCGCTGCTCGGTGGGATCATTCAGTTCAGAAAAGGAATTAGCAACTTCCATGCCGCAGATGAACGCTTCGAACCGTTCGACAAGTCCCTGCTCCTGGCGATGCTTCTTTGCCAGGGGTGACATCTCTATGGGGTAGTCGATGAGGAAGGTTGGCTGTTTGAGGCAGGGCTCTACACAGGTTGAAAGAAGTTCGTCTATCAGCCTGCCCCGGTCCTTCAGCGGGTCGACCTGCAGTCCCATCTGCTGCATCCTTGCCCGCAGGCTGTCGGCATCAGGGTAGTCCATGAAATCCAGGCCGCATTTTTCGATCAGCGATTGCCGCAGGTGGAGGCGCTTCCAGGGCGGGTCAAGCTTGATGACCTCTCCGCCAAAAGTAACTTCGGTGGCGCCCAGCACTTCCCTGGCCACGCTGCTCACCAGCGTTTCCGTCATCTCCATGACGTCGTTGTAGTCGGCATAAGCTTCATAGCTTTCCAGCATGGTGAATTCAGGGTTGTGCCTGGTTGAGATGCCTTCGTTGCGAAAAACGCGGCTAATCTCGTACACCTTGTCAAAACCACCGATTATCAGCCTTTTTAAATACAGTTCAAGGGCTATTCTAAGGTAAAGCTTCTGGTCCAGCGCATGATGGTGGGTAGTAAACGGCCTTGCCAGCGCTCCGCCGAAGGTAGGTTGGAGAACAGGGGTTTCAACTTCTATAAAACCCCGGCCATTCATAAAGCTGCGTATGGCGCCGATTATCTGACTTCTTTTCATAAAAAGGTCTTTAACTTCCTGGTTGGAAATCAGGTCGAGGTATCTCTGGCGGTACCTTTTCTCCACGTCCACCAGGCCGTGCCATTTTTCCGGAAGTGGAAGCAGGGATTTGGCCAGGATGGTGAACTCTGAAGCTTCGAGGGTCGTTTCGCCACTGCGGGTCTTAAAAAGTTGGCCGGCGGCACCCATGAAATCGCCCAGATCGAGATCATGCAGCAACTCATATTTTTCTTCGCCGATGGAATCGCGGCGGAAAAAAACCTGCATTTTGCCGGCGCCGTCACGGATATCGAAAAAAGCTGCTTTGCCCATAAAGCGGATGGCTGTGACCCTCCCGGCCAGTTTTACCCCTGGAAGGGTCGCAGAGGGGTCTGATTCAAGCAGCTTCTGAAAAAGCCCGCTGGCCTCCTGGCTGGTGTGAGTACGCTGGAATTTATGAGGGTAAGGGTTGATGCCGCGGCCGATGATTCTGGAGAGTTTTTCCAGGCGCGGCTGTTCAATGCGATCCTGCCCGGTCATGGTCTCAGCTTACTTCGATGAGCTTTAGTTTCATTATCCCCGCCGGTGTGCGTACCTCGAACTTGGCCCCCTTCTTTTTGCCCAGCAGCGCCTTGCCCACCGGGGATTCGCAGGAAATTTTACCTTCGACCGGGCTTGCTTCAGCCGTGCCGACGATTATATAACGGTCTATCTTGCCATCCTGGTTCTCGATTAAAACAGTATCGCCAAGCTCCACAACGCCCGGTTGATGGGGAGCTTCAATGATGCGGGCGTTGAGGATTATGTTTTCCAGTGAACTGATGCGGCCTTCTATGAAGGCCTGCTCGTTTTTGGCATCTTCATATTCGGCGTTATTCTCGGTGCCGCCCATCTCGCGCGCCCTTTTTATTTTGTCAGCTATATCCTGACGGTGGACTGAGGTAAGCTGATCATACTCAGTTTTTAGCTTTTCAAGGCCTTCCTGGGTGATATCAAATTTCTTTTGTGTCATCGGTATTACCTCCCCGCTGGCTGGATATTAAAAAACTGAGAGTCGGAATAACTCTCAGCGTTCGAACTACTTTCGAATTATTATATTCCGATGCAACCGGGAAGTAAAGAGTGATATAATATTTGCCGGCTAAAATTCAGGAGGAACCATGACTAATTTGCAGATTGCAGCTTACGATTCATGTGGTAAAACAGCATTATGCGCAGGCATCGGTAAGAAGCTGGCCAATTCCGGTAAAAAGGTGGGATATATAAAACCTATCCACGTCACAGGCCAGGGGAGTAAAGACGAATGCCTGGATGCAGTTTTTATTAAGGAAGCTCTTGAATTAGGCGAGAATAAAGACCAGCTCTGCCCCATGCATATTTCGCAGGAAGAACTGTGGCACGGCCTTTCCGAGGATGCAGATAATTTCTCCCGTAAATTAAAACAGGCCTGCGATAAAACTTCAGCGGGCAAGGATATTTTGATTGTTGAAAGCCCGGGCGCTATAAAGAATGACCAGGTTGCCATGCTGGCGTGCTATACACTGGCGGAAGCGATAAATTCCAGGGTTATCCTGCTGATCTGTTACTGCTCGGATTACAGGGATGCGGAGATAGTACAGATAGCTCAGAAGCTGGGCGACAAATTGGTGGGGGTTATCCTTAATCAGGTGCCGGTAGTAAAACTCAGCGGGGTGCGCGATGAGTGCGTGGAATACTTCAAACCAAAGGGTGTAAATGTAGTGGGGGTATTGCCGGAATCCAGGGCCATGCTGGGAGTGACGGTGGGGGAGATATCCAGGGCCATAAACGGAGACATCATATTATTTAAGGATAAGGCCAACGACCTGGTGGAGAATGTGATGCTGGGTGCTATGTCGCCCGATTCAGCCAGGGATTATTTCAACAGGCTGCGCAACAAGGCCGTGGTTACAGGTTATCAAAGGGCTGACATGCAGCTTGCCGCCCTGGAAACTTCCACCAGGCTCCTGATTGTGACCGGGCAGAAACCGTCCACATCCGTTATGGTTAAGGCTGAAGACAAGAAGGTGCCGGTGATGGTGGTTAGAAAGGATGTCGATGATGTTATCCGTGGGATTGAACAGGCATTGGCGGCTGCCGGGTTCCACCATCCTCAAAAGCTGCAGGCCATGAGCGCTATGCTGGATAATGGCTTCGATTATAAGGCATTGAATACTGCCCTGGGCTTGAAATAGCGGTTAATCGGGTTCGCCGGATTCTGTGGATATAATCTCCAGGGCTCTACGGGCGTATTTAGCGGGTACTTGAACCTTTACCTGGCCCAGGCCGTTGACAGTCAGTCCGTATACACTTCCCAGGCTTTCATATTTAAATATAGCCAGTATGCCTTCAACTTCCAGCCTGCCCTTTATTATTTCAGCTTCGGGTTGCCCCATAGCCTGGTAAATTGTTACAAGCTTATCGCCCGGTTCCATGACATCTTGAGAATAAGCAAACAAATAAGCGCTGTCAACATTGACAGCGCTTATTTGTTTTGTATTTAATTAATCTGGTAACTTATTTTGCGCCGCTGCTGCAAGTTTTGCACTTGGCCAAAAGGTTGTTCTGGAGCGCCCAGGTCTGAGCGACACATTCCGGATGCGGGCTACCGGTAATGCCCCAGTCCCCGCCGCCGATGGGGGAAGTGCCCCGGTGGTTCATATGGCTATTGTTAATGTTTACCCTGGTGCCGATATCGGCAGCAGCCCAGCTCTTGCCGGCCATGGAAAGGCTCTTGCCCCAGCAGCCTGAGCACTTGGATGTGCCAAGTCCTGCCGTGGTTGCGTTGGCCGGGCAATTCAACGGGCAATCATCCAGCGGAAGGGATGTGGCTGGGGTTGCGGGATTAAGACATCTTTGCGAATCGGTACAAGCTGATCCGAGGGTTCCTGCCTGGGTATTGCAGTTGCTGCAGCCGCCCAAGCATTCTTTGATATCACAGCCTGTGGGTCTCGGGCAAGCGGAAGTATTGCATACGCCGGCACAAAGTTTATCCGGGCCGCAGAGCCCAGCCAGTCTGGTCATGGCGCTGGTAGGCGTCCTTCCCCAGTGCTGGAGGTATATTTTCCAGGAATTCTGGTTGTTTTCCCATTTAACTTTGTCCCAACCGGTGCATTTACCCAGGTCGGCTGAAACAACGGCCGGTATCAAAACCAATGATAACGCCAGTACTAGTGCTACGAGGGTTCCAAAAATTCTCCTCACGGCATACGCCTCCTTAATATGGATTTTGAAGGTAGTTTACAAGGTCACATGGACTTTGTCAAGAGCCAAAAGAATATTTTCTTGAAATTGGTCAACATAAAATATAAAATTACGCTCTATTTGTAGAAAAAGAAAAATATTTTATATATTTATTTTAAGCTTTTCTAAGGAGGGAGATCAATTGGATGCCCTGGGGAAACATTTGCTGCTGGAATTAAAAGACTGTAATGCCGGGCTGCTTAACGATATCGAATATCTGAGGATAGTGCTGTCGGATGTCGCCAGGCAAATAGGGGCAACGGTTATACAGGATTCTTTCTACCAATTTACTCCGCAGGGAGTAAGCGGGGTGATTATAATAGCCGAGTCACACATATCAATCCACACCTGGCCGGAGCACAATTTTGCGGCGGTCGATGTTTTTACCTGCGGAGACGTTATTGAACCGAAGAACGCCGTGCAACCCCTGGCAGAGAAGCTCAAGGCAAAATCTACATGCTACATTGAATTGAAACGGGGCACACTGACTGAAAGCCAGGCCATGGTAGGCTGGAAATGACGCAGCCGGATTATTTCGATAAAAAGAACTGGCTGAGGGATGAGCTATCGCAGGATTTAGTGCAGTTCCACGGCATCAAGCATGTGCTGCATGATAAAACGACAAAATTCCAGCATGCCCAAATAGTCGATACGCATACTTTCGGTATCTGCCTGGTGCTTGACGGCAAAATCCAGTCCGGGGAAAAGGACGAATTCATTTACCACGAATCCCTGGTCCACCCTGCCATGCTGGCCCACCCCAAGCCCGAATATGTATTCATTGCAGGCGGAGGCGAAGGTGCTACTTTACGTGATGTGTTCATGCATAAGACTGTGAAAAAGGCCGTGATGGTGGATATCGATGAAGAGGTAGTGAAGCTGTGCAGGAAATGCCTGCCAACTTTTCACCGGGGCGCATTCCAGGATAAAAGGGCAGAAGTGCGTTATGAAGATGCGAGAAAATATATCGCTGAAACAAAAGAACGCTTTGATGTTGCTGTAATCGACCTGGCAGACCCGGTAGAGGAAGGCCCGGCCCGTATGCTGTACACCCAGGAATTTTATCAGTTAGTTAAGGATAAACTGAAGCCCGGGGGCATTATGGCGGTGCAGTCCGGCCAGTCGGGCTGGATAAATCTGCATAATTTCTTTGCGATCAACGCCACGCTTAAGAGCATTTTCAAGATCGTGCGCCCGTACCAGGTATATGTGCCCTCTTTCGTTGACCTGTGGGGTTTCCATACCGCGTCTGACAGTCTTGACCCTGCACGCCTTAGGCCGGGGGAGATCAACAGCAGGATAGCTGACAGGGTTTCGGGCAACCTGCGCTCTTATGACGGCATCACCCACAGGGGACTTTTCTCCCTGCCAGTGAGGCTGCGCCGTAAGTTGAGCAGGTCAAAAAAGGTAATAACAGACGCATCACCGATCGCGGTCTATTGACCATTTTTCAAAGCCTGCCGGCGCCGGATCTCCATGATCATGAAGCGGTATTCACCGCAGGCCGTGTTACCACAGGGTGAGAAGCCGCATTTTTCAAAACACTTCTGCGCCCTCTCGTTCCAGTCCAGTGTCCGGAGCAGCAGCTTTTCAATATCGGACGTTGCGAAGATGTAAGAAATAAATGTCTGCAGGGCGTCCACACCGTAGCCCTGCCCCCAGTACGCCTTCTGGCCGATCAGGATGCCGGTTTCGGCTGTGGCGCCAGGTAAATCAAAATTGAAAAGGCTGCAATCACCTATGTGGATGCCATCCAGTGTGTCAACCGCAAGGGTATAGGAGAGCCCGGGATACTCCAGTTCAACGGAGTAACGTCCTAAGAACTCGTTGAAAGTGAAATTTAAGGGGTCAGTGGCGTCCAGGCGGCAGAGTTCCTCATCGCTGCGCCACCTGTACTCATCGGCAGCATCTTCCAGCCGCCGGGGCCGGAGCCTGACTTTTTTACCTGTCAGCGCGGGCAGCCTGTTCAGAAACTCGAAGATGGTAGATCCTGGCAAATTTCAAGCTCTGTCAAAGCGGATAAGGCCGCTTCCCTGATCCTGGCATCGTGTGATTTGCTAAGCTTTTGCAGCGCCTGTTTGGCCTCTGTGCCGCCTATTTTACCCAGTGCCATGATAGCGGCATCTTGAACCTCTTTGTCCTCGTCATCCAATAATTTCAGCAGGCCGGGCACGGCATCCTCGTTCTCAATCTCCCCGCTGGAGCGGGCTGCTTCGAACCTGAATTCGGCATTGCTGCTCTGCATTTCTTCTATGAGGAAATCCAGCCAGCGTGGTTTGCAGTTGCGGCCCATGGCAAAGACAGCGCTGGCTTTAACCCGGGGGTCTTCGCTGTAATAGAAATCCTCTATATAGTCCTCAACCAGCTCCTGCTGGAAGGCGGCTATCGACTCCAGGGCACGCCGGCGTACGGAAGCAGGTTCCCCTGGCTTTTCCAGCGCCTCAAGCAGGGCATCAAAGATATCCGCGGCGGCAGCCTGCGGTAACTCCCCCCACTCAGCCAGAAGTGCAAATTTGCCCAGAACACGCGCCGCAACTTCCCTGACTTCAGCGGACTCATCGGCTCTTAACGTTTTAATAATAGGGCGGACTGCGGCATATTTATCTTCGAGTTCAAGCCCTGCCAGTGCTTTGATACGGACAGATTCAGCTACGTCATCGAGGCAGAATTGAAACACGCGGGTGAAATCCAGGGTAAAGTCGTCTTCCCCGAGGCTGGCCAGCCTGGTTATTAATTTTGTGCGCTGCCCAATAGCGGCGCTTACCCATCCCTGTTTAAATTGAGCGAGACCGGCATCGTTTAAATCAGATAGTCTGACCAGGTCGGAAGGGCGGATTTCCTCGCTGGAATACAGGGTTGCTGCTATGACTTCGCTTAAAGGGCGCTCTTGCTGATCCATTCAGTCCTCCTCGCCCTCATCCTCCTCGTCATCCTCGTACTCCTCTTCGTCCTCAGGCGGAGGCCACACCGGCCGGGTGTAGCGGTCGATGTATTCACCCATAGCCTGGGCTGCCAGGCGTTTCATCTGCTGGTCAGACTCCTCGGCAATCTTGGCCAGCTCTGCCAGGTCAATATCCACCTCGAGCACTTTCAGCAAGACCTTCAATACGGCCAATGAGGCTTTCGGGTTGGGTATCCTGGTAGTGTAGGAAGGGACCTCTCCCAGCAGGCATATGCCCTCCAGGCCGCGCTCCCGGGCGACTCCCAGCAGGAGACCGTTAAGCCCGGCGATCTGCAGGCGGCCGCGCAACACGACCTCGAATCTCCTGAGAAAGGCGATAAGTGACGTATCGGTAGCTACGCCCCAGACCTTGGGCTGCTCTGTATGATGGATCTTGGCAATTGCTGCGGCAAAGGTATAAACACGCTGGACTTTGAATTTCTTGGCTATATCGAGGATAAAGTTGGCCAGGTCATAGCCTTTGAAGGTGGGCTGCTCGTCGCTGATAAAAAAGAGGATATCTTTTTTACCGTTAGAGTTATGCCAGTAGTAGAATTTGCCCTCAGGGAACTGCGGTGCTTCTACAATGTTATCTTTAACCATAACGCCGATGGGGTCGAAGAAGGCGAAGGGCTCAATTTCGCCAATCTCCTCTGCCTCGAGCTTTTCCCGCAGGTACCGTGTCACGATGAGCGAGAGGTTGCCGATACCGGGCCAGGCAGCCACCAGGTCACAGGGCCTCGGACGAGGCTCTTTGTGGAAATTGGCCAGTTTTTTTATATTCATTGTTTGGCTGAAACGGAAATTGCAGGGCAGCAGATACTGGGTGTATTGACATAGCCCGCTATCCAGCGGGAATCACTGCCCACAGCTATGATTTCTTTGAGCAGCCGGTATACATTGCCGGAAACCATGGTGTCTTTGACCCTGCCTGTGATAGCGCCATTCTCGATCTTATAACCGAGCAGCACGTTGCCGCTGAAATCGCCGTTGAGTATATTACCCTGCTCGGCGCCCATTAGCTGTTCAATGATGATGCCTTCCTTTGTATCCTTTATCATATCCGCCGGCGCAACGTTTCCGCTACCGATGACCAATGCATGGGTGGCCGGTACGGGCATACCGCCATTGCGGTTGCCATTGCCGGTGCTGGAGGCGCCGGCCAGCGCTGCCGTGTGGAGGTCATAATAAAATTGCACAACTTTCCCGTGGTCGACAAGCGCATTCATGCGTGCCGGTATGCCCTCGTCGTCAAAGGGCGCACTGCCCGGTTGGCAGGGTATAGTGGGGTCGTCATTTAACGAGAATTTACGGTCGAATATCACAGATCCCAGTTTATCTTTCAAGGGTGAAGCGCCATCCAGAACGGTTTTCCCGTTAAAGGCTGAGATAAGCGGCGCCAGCAGGGCGCCGGCAACCCCGTAGGGTGTGAAAATGACCGGCATCATGCCCGATTTCAGGGAGGCGTTTTCCCTGGCCAGGTCAAGCTGCCTGATGATCTCAGCGGTAACCGGTTTGTGTTCAGATATCGGCCGGCACGAGCTCTGGATATCGCCGACGTAAAGTATGTCGCCATCCCTGACCAGCATGCCGTCCATGCTGACGCTGAAATTAGTGCGTTTATAAGAGGCATGGCTGCCGCCGGTGCTGGCTATATCGAACGTGGTGGCGCCGCGTGATACGCTGCCTTCACATAATATGCCGGGCGTATTTTTGCAGACAGCTTCTATGATGGTTTCTCCCAGGGCTATCATGTCGTCGATTTTGACATGCTCGACCCGCGGATCGAATATATCTACTAATGTATATGATTGTGGGGAAGCGAAGGCAAAATTGGCCTCGTAGCCGAACTGGCTGGTTTCCAGTGCCATATTCACCAGGTCCGCGGCGTTGATCCTCCCGCTGGCCTGGGCAAAGCCCATCCTTCCGTTCTTGACGATGCGTAAGGCGGTGGCTGTGGACTCCTTGGTCAGTATCTGCTTGAGGCGGTTGGCCTCAAACTGTACAGGGGTCCGGCTGGAGGTAACCCGGAAAACCTCGGCGCTCTCAGCGGATTTGCTGGCTATGGCAAGTATCTCGTCCACTCATTTACCTCCAACCAGGCAATTCCTGATGCGTATGTGCGGGCTGCCGTTGGAAACGGGCAGGGGCGACTGGCCTGCCTTGCCGCAGCCGCCTCCCTGGTTCATATCCAGGTCATCGCCAATGGCGTCTAAATTGTCCAGCGTGGTAAAAACGTTACCTGTCAGCACTACCGGCCTGATCATTTCCGCGATTTTACCATCCCTGATCATATAGGCTTCACCGGCGGAGAAAGTAAACATTTCAAGGCTGGTCGTGCCGCCGTACCAGTCCTTAGCATAAACGCCTTCCTTGATGCCGCTGAGCATGTTTTCGAGGGTGGTATGGCCAGGCTCTATATAGGTATTGGTCATGCGCACGATGGGCGGGTAAGTGTAGTTGAGGGCGCGGGCATTTCCGGTAGGTTGCTCCCCCATGCGGGCAGCAGTTTCCCGCGAATGCAGGCGGCTGTCGAGCACCCCTTCCTTAATTAAATAGGTCTTGGTTGCCAGCGTCCCCTCATCGTCGTATTTGAAGCTGCCACGGTAGCCCGGCACAGCGGCGCCGTCCACTATATTAAGGTGCTTGCCGCCAAACCTGCGTCCCAGCACCATGATTTCACGCAATTGAGGGTTCTCGTAAATATGATCTGCTTCGGAAAGATGGCCGAAGGCCTCGTGGACGAAAACGCCGGCCAGTATCGGGTCAAGCACCACGGTGTAGGCGCCGCCTTTAACAGTGGGCGCGGAGAGCAGTGCAACGGCCCGGCGGGCGATATCCTTAACCTGGCCGTGTAAATTCTCCATTGTGGAGAAATCGCCCTTGCTGCCGATGTTCAAACCAACCTGCTGCACATCCCCGTCCCGGCTGGCGATGGCGGATAACCGCAGGTTAAGGTCGATGCGGCTCTGTTCTATATAGGTGCCCTCGGAGGTGGCAAGGGTGACCTTTTTCTTGATATCTGCGTAGCCGATGCTGGTGGTCTGGATATCAGGTGTACCCAGCATAAGCTTATTGTATTCGTCGAGGATTTCCTTTTTTGCAGAGAGGGAAACATCATGGGGATTCTTCTTGAATTCCGCCGCTACCTTATCTATAACAGGAGGGACGGGGCTGAATTTGCTCTCCTCTTTGCCTACGCGGCCGGCCTGCTCCACGGCCAGGGCAACGTTAGCGGACAGCTTATCGAGGCTGTTAAAGCTGACGAAGCCCCAACCACCCCGCACCAATGCACGCACACAGCCGCCTGTACCGGCAGTCCTGCCCACCTCTTCCAGCCTTGCGCCGCGGTAGGCTAGGCGGCTCGACCTGCTGTCGTCGAGGCGTATCTCGATATAGTCTGCCCGGTGACCTCGGAGCGCTGAAAATAGTCTATCCTTCATATAGCCAAACCCGGAGTCAATTTTAGCAGATAAACTTAGCCAACGTGAAAGAGGCCGGTAAATTTTACGCGGTGAAAGCTGGCCTCCTGACAGCCAGGCCCTTTCCGCCGCTCATTTTAGTTTACATAAGAATAGCAGATATAAATAGACTTTTGCTACCCGCCGTTATATACTTTCAGCGGAGGTAACCAATGCAGTCCAGCCTCATCGGTAAAATCGAGAAAGCCAAGCGCTACGCACAAGAACCTGAGCGTGTGACCATATCAAATTTCTCAGCCGAGTTCCGCGGCGAAAACGACAGACACACACTGAGTTTGAGCGATGGCAAATGGCACTGCAACTGTCACTTCTTCGCCCAGTGGGGCGAATGCGTCCACATCATGACTCTGCAGCGCCTGCTCGGCAAAATGCTCCCCCTGCAGGCCGATACCTCACAGCAGGTATAGCCGGCAATCATGTTTTCTTCGGCGCCGTGAACGGTGCAAAGTCACTTTATACTTATTTCGTGGACTTCTTATAAGCTTTCTGGATATCTGCGGCTAAAAATAGCGACCCTGTTGCCAGGATAAGGTCGTCTTTGCCTGTTGCCGCCAGAGCAACCGCTAATGATGCGCAGGCAGTTTGCTGCTTGGCAACTTTTATTCCGCTGGCTGCGAATATCTGCTCGAGGTAGTCCGCGGAAGCAGCCCGGGGATGAATTGAACTGGTGAGTATGATATTGTCAGCAAATCCGTACAGCTCCTTTGCCATACCTTCGATATCCTTGTCCCGCGAGGCGCCGAAGATTACATATACCTTGCGGTAGGAGAAATATTTCCGGATGGATTCAATTAACCTGTTAATTGAATAAACATTGTGAGCGCCGTCGATAATTAGCAGGGGGCAGCGGTTGAGGATCTGCAGCCGCGCCGGCCATTTCACCCCTGACAGGCCGTTGGCTATTGCGGTAGAGGTTATTGACACCCCCTGCTGCTGTAGCGCTTCGATGGCTGCCAGGGCCAGGCAGGCGTTCTCCATCTGGTAATCCCCCAACAAGGGGATGGTCAGCCCGTATTGCTGTAGCATACCCTTCACGGAGAAAGACTGCCCTTGAAAATCACCGCCTGTACGGCTCCATGTGATGTCTCTCCCAACCCGGATTAACCTCGCGTTCAGCAACCTGCATCTTTCCTTAATAACGGCAGCAGCCTGCGGAGGTTGGGGTGCGCTGATGACGGTACAGTCCTGTTTGATGATGCCCGCTTTCTCTCCTGCAATCTCAGCCAACGTATTGCCGAGTACCTGTGTATGGTCAAGGCTGATCGAGGTTATTATACAGATACCGGGACCCACGATATTAGTAGCATCCAGCCTGCCTCCCAGGCCGGTTTCCAGCACCTGGAAAACGGCCGCTTTTTCCTTGAAATATAAAAAGGCCATGGCAGCCAGCGCTTCGAAGGTCGTTAACCGGCCGAAACGCGCCTCTGTATTAACAGCCTGCACGTGCGGCTTAATCGTGGTTACCAGGCGGGCAAAGTCCCTTTGTGAAGCGGGACGCCCGTTAACGGCTATTCTCTCTTGCCACGAATACAGGTGTGGTGAGGTGAAAAGGCCGCTGCAGTAGCCGGCGCAGGATAAGATGCCGGCTATCATGGCTGACGTGCTGCCCTTGCCCTTGGTTCCTGCAATATGTATGGTCCTCCTGCCCCTGTGCGGGTTAGCCAACGCCGATAGTAGTATCTCGACCCTGCGTAGGTCATAGTTGGCGGCAGTGTAAGCAACGGCTGACGATTTCTCGTAGTCGGTGAGGCTTTCGAGGTAATTAATAGCCTGGTTGTATTTCATTTCGAATAGGATTATAGCGCCGGCGTCGTTTGGAAGGCTGGATCAAGGTTTGACTGTGCGGGGCATGATACGGCCTTTCCACCTGGCCTTGCCCCGCAGGGTGAGCACCATCGATGCAAGGGCGATGACGGTCATAAAAATAGCGCTCAGCGGGTAAATCAGCACCAGGTAAAGCGGGAAATGGAAACGCTGATGGCTGATAGTCCATAGGAACAGGGTAAGGAAGACGGCCAGTCCGGACATGGCCAAGATCTCGAGGGGAAACTGCGGTTGGGCCAGGCCAATGCCGAGTACTATCAGCGGGCTGACAAAAAATATCACTACCAGGGACCACATTAAGACCAGGAAATAGGGGTCGAAGTTGAAAGTGGCAAAGGCGCTCTTGGTCAGCCCCTTCCATACCTGGTCGAAATTGCAGTACATGCGGCAGGATACTTGCCCGTTGCCGTCCATAAGCCTGTATTTCAATCCCATGGCATGTACCCTGCGGCCGATGGCAATGTCATCCACAATGTTCTGGCGCACCGCTGCGTATCCTCCAACTGCATCGTAAGCCTCCCTGCGGAACATGAGGAATTGTCCCAGGACAGCGAACAGCAGGGGGTTGCTTTGCAGGCGGGTAAGCTCCAGGGATACCCCGCAGAGCATGCCCAGGTAAAAAGCGGGGATGCTGAGCATCTCCGACCAGGTCACGACTTGCTGACGGGGTAGTGCCGAGATAAGGGCGGCGTTTTCGCCGGACATGGCGGAAGCGGCGCAGTGTAACATATCCGGTTG
>CAIYTC010000183.1 GCA_903929005.1 uncultured Dehalococcoidia bacterium
AATCGCTAACATGGAGGGTGTAGGGGTCATTTGTCACTATTTATGGTGCAGAGAAAAAGAGGATAGCTAATCTGCGAAAAGCCACTCATCACGAGAGATCTCACCTTCTCGAAGGATCTCTGAGATTAGATTTGCGCCGATCTCTCGTCGATGAGAGTTCGGTATGCGCACAAAATTATCACCGCGGACCATGAAGTCATGATCTGAACCGGGAAACGGTCCCTCAAATCCAATGTTTTTCAATCGCCTGATCAGCTTTGCCCTTGAAACCGGGACAAGTTTACTCAATAGCGCTCACCGGTTCAATTGATGCTGTTATCAGGTGGCCGCCAATTGTTGGTATGGACCGTCCCATGCGAAGCCTAAGAGCGATCCAGCCTTCAATAACCGAGATAAGCTCTTTGCGGGCCTCTTCAACCGTTTTGCCCGTAGCCCAGACGCCATGAAGCTCTGGTACTGAAACAAAGATAGGATCCTCATCTTCGATGGTTTTGTAAACAGCCCTTTCCAGAGCCGCCTCAATATACTCGGCGAACATATTGAGCTTATATCGAGTGGTATTGGAAATATACCTTGCGCCATTGCCTTTTGAAGCACATCGGAGCCGGCAAAGATGCTGATGCCGGAGCAGATGCTGGGCAAGAGCGCGCATACGCTCGGGCGGGGGGGCTGCTGCCCGCGCGGGCCGCCGTCTGTGGGCTTGGCTGGGCGCTTTTCCGGGCGCGGGATTTTGGAAGATGCTGCATCTCGCTATTACTATTCGCTGATAATTATAACCAGCAAACTACGGTACGAACCACAGAGGCGCAGAGCGCATAGAGACGCTTAAGGGGCAACTCCAGGCAGTCTCCAGCTTGCGATCCTTGCGGCCTACTTGTAGCAGCGTCGGACAGTCGCTCGACCGTTGTTGCTGCCAGTGTTCTGGTCCCGGTTACGCTCGTGGCAGCCGCCCATGGGTCGAGTTGGCCAGCCTGGCCTGGCGCGCCGTCATCCAGACGGGCCTGCATTCATGCACGGACGGGCACAAGCTCGCGCAGGGAGAATGCCTACAGAGGGCCGATCGGCAGGCTGGATGCCCCTTGGGCCGGGCCGCCTGGAGGATGCGGAGCTGGAGGAAGCTGATTTTCAGCCAACGAGTTGCCGTCGAGCGAGCGTCGTCGGGAACGCATGCGACATGTACTTGGAGTGCGAAGTAATTCAGTAAGGATTATATCTCTAAAAGCAGCATTACATTTAAGTTGAAAGCGGCGTATAAAATAATACCGTGTAATAATCGCGCGAGTGGATGGCAGGATTAAAATATGATAAATAAAATATCTATTGAAAATTTTAAAAGTATTGCAAAGCAAACTATTAACTTAAGAAATATAAACATAATTATTGGTGCTAATAATGCGGGCAAATCAAATTTATTGGATGCTTTTGTTCTATATGGACAAATGCTTGTGATGGATCTACAAGAGGTTTTCGGGCCCGGACCCTTCTCATTCAGAAGTGCATTCCATAGAGGTAGTGATATTCGCAGAGAGTCAATTAATTTTATAATAAATAGCCAAAATAAGCACGAAATTACTCATGGTTTCCACCTTGAAAGTTACTATAATCAAGGCCCCGGTCCTAGGTTCTTGTTGAGAATCAGAGATGAGATTTTGCAAATTGATAATGTCCAAGAACAAAATGCAAGCTCACCTCAGATGCTATTGAGAAGGAAATTTCTTGGTCGTGAATTAGACCCAGATGTAATGGATATAATTAAATCTTTTAGAGGTATAAGAAAATTTCAATTCGTCCCCAAGGAAATAAAGAGAGAAAGATCTGTAGATCCATTAGCGCAAGGAGTGCCGTTCCTTCAACCAGATGG
>CAIYTC010000184.1 GCA_903929005.1 uncultured Dehalococcoidia bacterium
TAATGGCCAACAGCCCTCAGTCTATCGCAGCCTACAAGCGCCTGTACAACAGCAACGAGAGCATGGCGCTGGATAAGAGTCTGGAACTGGAGTTCAGCAGTGACTTCGAGATAACCGACGGCTTGGAAAGGCTGAGCCAGTTCGCCAAATAATGGATAACTACAAAAGCCTCAAGCCTTTCCTGGAGCCGCGGTCCATCGCCATTATCGGGCTTTCCAGGAGAACAGGAGAAGGGAGCAATAATGCCCTGGAGAACCTGCTGGGCTACGGCTACCGGGGCAAAATATACCCTGTTAATCCCAATACCGGCGAGATACTGGGCGTCAAAGCATATCCCTCGATTAAAGATGTGGATGGCCCGGTTGACCTGGCCGTGATATCCACCCACCGTTCCAGGGTGCCAGCACATATCAGGGAATGCGCCGAAAAAGGGGTCAAGTGCATCAGCATCGTTACACAGGGTTTCGTCGATGCTGGCGATGAGGAAGGCAGCAGGCTATTCAAGGAGATTGCGGATATAGCAAGGTCCAGCGGTTGCAGGATACTGGGTCCCAATAGTTTCGGCAGCGCCAATGTATATCATAATTTCTGTTCCGCTTTCGCCAGGATACACATGCAGAGGAACCCCGTGGGGCTTATCTGCCAGACCGGAGGCCTTTTCAACAGCTCATCTGAATTCAGGTTCATCGGTAAGGGACTTGATATTGGCAATACCTGCAACGTAGATTTTGCCGACTGCCTGGAGTATTTCGAGCATGACCCTGAAGTAAAGGTAATCGTATTGCATATTGAAGGGATGGCGGATGCGCGGCGCTTTTTCAACGTGGCAAAACGCATCTCAGGCAAAAAGCCGATCGTGGCTCTCAAGACCGGCAAAATTGAGCAGTCGGTTAGAGCTGCAAGTTCACATACGGGCTCGTTGGCCGGCCGGCACGTGGTCTGGGAAGCCGCCCTCAAGCAGGCCGGGGTCATAAGCGTCGACAGCTTCGAAGAACTCACGGATATCACCCGTGCTTTCTGCCTGCTGCCACCGCTGACGAACCCCAATGTCTGCGTGGCCACCTTCAGCGGCGGCGTAGCCATCATGGCGCTGGATGCCATGCGCAATACCGGGCTCCACGCGGGAAAACTGTCTAAAACCACTGGGGCGAAAATAGAAAAGTTGGCGCCGGAGTGGCTGTCCGTGGGCAACCCGGTGGATCACTGGCCGATTGTTATGGGTTCCGGCTCGATGACACGCACTTTGAGCGATATCCTGGAAATCCTGCTGTCCGATGCGGAATTCGGTGCGCTGCTGTTTATACAGATAGTCCCTTCTCCCGCCATGAGCAGGGAGATCAAAGGCATACTTGACAGCCTGGCTGCCAAATATCCGTCCAGGCCATTAGTGGCCACGCTGACCGGTCCTTGCAGCTTTGAACTTGTCAGGGAACTGCAAAACGAAGGACGCATATTAGCTTTCACCGCACCTGAAAGGGCTATCCGCGCTCTGGCCCGGGTCCATGAGTACATTGAATTTCGCCTAAGGTCACCGGCTGATTAAAGGTCCCGCCTCTTGACGCCGGGTTGCAGTAAATATAAACTTAGCGCAAACGCAATTTGGGAGGTGCCTGTATGCCCGGTGGGAAAA
>CAIYTC010000185.1 GCA_903929005.1 uncultured Dehalococcoidia bacterium
CCCTGGCTTTCGGCCAATATAGCTTTGACCATCCGGACGGCCAGCGGGACGGCGGCCTGCACCGGTGGGGTGAGGTCATTGCTGAATTCGTAGGCGTCGGGTATCTCGATGGCCACGATGCTTATTCTGCGGGGCAACTGCATATTCAATATTTTGCCGATCTCGAGCGCGGTCGGCAGGTCCACGTCATGCGCCGAGGGCGTATGCTTGGTGACGCGGAAATCGTCGAGGGCCAGGCGGTAGATATCACCGACTCTGCCGTTCACCGTCTGTATGGCATCAACTATGACGACTTCATCGCAATGCACGATGTAATCGAGGATGGCGAAGCCCGAGACATCGCTGGCAGTCAGTGTAACATCACCGGGAGGGGGGTCGGCCTCAAGGGCCTCGATGACGCGAAAACCTACGCCGTCATCGCCGATGATGGGATTGCCTATGCCGAGGACCAGCCTTTTCATCCCGCGGCAGCTTTTTGCGCCGCTTCTTTGGCCGCGGCCGGTATCTTGCCGCTGAAGTAGGGATTGAGCAGTTTGCGCGGTGAAACTATATTGCCGTCCAGGGCAGCCTGTTTGAAATCAAGCCCCAGCGCTACGGCGATGATCTGCGGCACAGCCAGCACCGGCAGGTTGAAGTGCGACTTATATTTGCTGTTGACCGCCGACTGATAGGCGTCCAATGCAGTGTGGCAGAGCGGGCAGGTAGTGGAGACGATGGCCTGCGCGCCGTTGTCCGCGGCGTTCTCAAGCAGCTTGTGGATAAGGTCCAGTGCCATATCGGTTTCGGAGATGACCAGTGAACTGCCGCAGCATTTGGCCTTGAGCGGGTAATTGACGGGTTCGGCCCCCAGCGCCCGGGAAATCCGGTCCAGCCAGTCCGGGTATTCGCGGTCGTCATAGCCGTACTCGGGGCGGACCTGCTGACAGCCGTGATAGCAGGCTACCTTGAGCCCGGCCAGCGGACGTTTGACTTTGGCGGCCAGCGCCTCGACTCCCACATCATTATAAATGACCTCTACAATATGCCGGACCTTGACCGTGCCGTTATAGCTGAGGCCGACCGAGGTCAGCGCTTCATGCACCTGCCAGGCCAGCTTGTGGTCGTCTTTCATAAGCTCATTGGCTTCATGCAGTATGGTGTAGCAGGAACTGCAGGGCGTCACCAGGTCGAGGCCCGTCTTCTCGGCCTGCGCCAGCACGCGCGCCGTGATGGCCATAGCCTTGACCTTGTCCACACCGCTGAAGGGCGAGGAGCCGCAGCAGGTCCAGTCCTCAAGCTCCATCAGTTCAATATCTAAGGGTTTAGCGATGGCTTTAATAGCCTTCTCCACCGGCGCGCCTGTGGCTTCCATAGAACAACCGGGATAATAAGCGTAATATCTCACCTTGAACCTCCCGTGGTTATGTTATGGAACATCTGGTTGAGTTGATGCCGGCCCTCTACCGACTTGGGCAGCAGCGGCATACGCCCATGCGTTAGCAGGCTGAAAGCCATGGGCAGCATCTTGAGCGCGGCAAAGGGATTGGTCTTGAGAAAATATTCCAGCATAAAGCCGAACTCGTAAATGCGGCCGTTTTGCTCGATAGAGCGGGCGAAGGAGCGGTACATAGTCGTGGTCCTGGTGGGTGGCTTGTAATTTTCCTTGAGGGCGATGGCCTCTAAAGCATGCATGATGTTGGCCGGCTTGATATCACGCGGGCAGCGCGCGGTGCAAAGATAGCATGAGACGCAGTACCAGATCGAGCTGCTGTTGAGCACCTCATCTTTCATCCCGGCGCGCACCATCGCGATGATCTTGCGGGGCGGGTGCTCCCAGTGGGCGGCCGTGGTGCAGGAACCGCTGCAGACGCCGCATTGTATGCACTCATTGATCTTGCCGCAGGCCGGGATAGAGGCGACTTCGTCTAAGAAAGATGGTTTCAGCTTAGTTTCCATATCCCGTCACTCCTTTACCTAAAGGCTACAATAAAATGCCCTCGAGTTCAGCATTGATTTGCTCATTGGTGAAATGCCTGTGGATGATAGCGCCGCCGGGGCAGCCTGCCACACAGGTGCCGCAGCCTTTGCACAGGGCTTCGTTGACCCGCGATACCTTGTCCTTCTCGATGTAAGATATGGCGCTGTACGGGCAGAGCAGGTTGCAGACCCTGCAGCCGGAGCATTTAGCCTCGTCTATGAAGGCGGTGTCGGCCTCGATCTCTACCTTGCCCTTAATGATCAGCGCCAGCACGCGCGCCGCCGCTGCGGAGGCCTGGGCTACGGTATCAGGGATGTCCTTGGGACCCTGGCAGCAGCCGGCGATGAAGATACCATCGGTCATGGTGGCCACCGGGTCAAGCTTGGGGTGTTTTTCCGTGAAGAACCGTTCTTTGCCCAGCGATATGTTAAAGGTGTGGGCAACGTCCTGCGCATCCTGGTTGGCTTCGAGGCCGCTGCAGAGCACCACCATCTCCACCGGCAGCCTGCGCTGCTGGCCGACCAGTGTATCTTCAAATTGAACAATAAGCTGGCCTTTTTCGGCAGGTGTTTCGGCCACATCGGTAACCTCACCCGGCCTGCCGCGGAAGAACACCGTCCCTTCCTTTTGCACACGGTTGTAGAATTCTTCGTAACCCTTGCCGAAACTGCGGATATCTATATAGAACTCGTACACCTGGACGCCGTGCACGTGTTCCTTGAGCAGGTGGGCGAATTTCATGGCATACATGCAGCAGACACGCGAGCAATAGGCGTGGTATTTTTCATCGCGGCTGCCCACGCAGTGGATAAGCGCAATACTCCTGGGCGCCTGGCCGTTCTTGAGCAATACATGGCCGGAGGTCGGCCCGGCCGAGTTTACCATGCGCTCGAATTCCAGGCTGGTAATCACATTGTCGAGGCGGCCGTAGCCGTACTCCTTAATGGGCGTGGGGTCGAAAAGCTGGTAGCCGGTGGTCAGGATGATATTGCCGACCTCGATTTCCTGTACCTCGTCCTCCTGCTGGAAGTCAATAGCATTACGCTCACAGAACTTCTCGCAGGCGCGGCACTTGCCCTTGATGAAATATGTGCAGTGCTCCCTGTCGATGACGGTTATATTGGGTATCGCCTGCGCGAATGGTGTGTAGATAGCCTTACGCTTGGATAATTTCTCGTCGAACTCGCTGTCCACCTTGACCGGGCATTTCGTCACACAGGTCCCGCAGCCGTTGCATTTTGCGGCGTCCACGTAGCGGGCCTTTTTTCGTATCTTGACCCTGAAATTGCCCACGTAGCCGGAAACGTAATCCACCTCGCTGTAGGCCATCAATTCGATGGAGGGATGGGCGCCCACCAGGCTCATCTTGGGCGTCAGTATACAGGCCGAGCAGTCCAGCGTGGGGAAGGTCTTATCAAGCTGCATCATATGCCCGCCGATGCTGGGCTCCTTTTCTACCAGGTAGACCTTATGCCCGCTGTTGGCTATCTCCAGAGCCGCCTGAATGCCAGCTATGCCGCCGCCAACGATTAGTGTATCCGGATGGACGGGGACCTGCTTGTCCTCGAGCGGCTGGTGGTAATAGACGCGGCGCACTGCCGCCCTGACCAGTGCCATGGCCTTCTCGGTAGCTTCCTTGCGTGACTCCGTCACCCAGGAGCAATGCTCACGGATATTGGCCATCTCGAAATAGTAGGGGTTCAGTCCGCCGTCATGCACAGCCCTGCGGAAAGTGGGTTCGTGCATCTGCGGTGAGCATGACGCCACCACTACGCGGTTGACGCCGAGTTCCTTGATGTCGTTCTTGATAAGGTCCTGCCCGGGGTCGGAGCACATGAATTTGTAATCACGCGAAACGGCTACGTTAGGCAGGCTCCTGGCAAATTCCGCCACCTTCTCCACGTCCACGGTCGCGGCGATGTTGCTGCCGCAATGGCAAACATAAACACCTATC
>CAIYTC010000186.1 GCA_903929005.1 uncultured Dehalococcoidia bacterium
GAAGTGCTTGCAGAAGTGCCTATACTTGATAAAGTAATTTTCTTGCCTGGAACGAGGTCGTCTATTTCAGTTATTACCTGTGACCATAACATTCTATTGTTGAGGAAAGCCAGGTCATCCACCTTCGCGGTTGCCAGTTTATCTTGAGCAGCGGTGATCTGGATTTTTACTGCATCCGCCTCGGTTTTATTTGCCTGTAATGTTGTCATCTGTTGTTGAAGGTCGGGCAGCTCTGCTTCAAGAGAGTTACTATCACTATCAACGCCGGATTTCATAATAATGAGCGGGGCAATGGCACAAACAAGTACAAAAATTGTTATGTACAATATTAAGTTTAACCTTGATTTTTTAGCCGGACGAAATTCAGCCGGAAGAAGATTGAGGTCTATCTTTTTAGGACGTCTTTCAGGTGTTTGTTGTAATGTCACAAAAAATCCTTTTTCAATACCACGTTAATGGAATGTACTATGAAAATAAATAAATGTCAAGCATCCGCTCTGCCAGGGAGCGGGTCAATTTGATATTCAACCCCCTGTTAATCCCCCAATCATGGGGGAAGTTTAAAGGAATTAGGGGACACCCCTAAAACCCCGCCAGAGGGTGATCCCTCTGGACTTCCCTGTTCCGATCAAAGGTCGCTTACAAAGAATGCGATACCCCCTAACCCCCCGGTCCTTCCCCTGGAACGATGAAGAATCCAGACGAAATCCTTCGGTCATTTGGCTCTCTCGGAATGATATTGGATCCAACCCCCTGTTAATCCCCCTTAGTCCCCCTTTCGCAAAGGAGGACTAAAAAAAAGCTGGGGCATAGCCCCAATCCTTCCGCGGCAGAACCGGCAGGAGAATTTCTCCTGCACTTCTCATTATCGATATATGAGGGGATCAACCCCATTGGCTCCCCAGATAATGTGATACAGGGCGATAAATTAATCGTTCCTACAAGACTATTACCAATATGTGACCGTCCAGGATACTACTGCCAGGCTCTGTTGATCCTTCCAAATATTAGGGCCGGGTGTCTGGCGCACACAGGCAGTGACAGTCACTATGTCGGTGTTGGTACTGGCAAGTCTTGCCGTAGTTGTAATGGTGTAATCCTGGTATTGATACACTCCGCCTCCGGAAGAGTTGCCCACGCTGATCCAAGTGTGGTTGGTTTCGCCGATGCCGCTGAAAGTGGGTCTTCCTGGCGGAATGCTCGTGGCGTCAAAGTCGCTCATGCTGCGAGATGTGTTGGGGCAACCACTCGCTGTTGTTCCACGCACGGCTAGATTTAGAAATTTAATAGAGTAGGTGGCGCTCCCGTTTTGCGGGACGGTCCAGCTCAGTTGTTTTTGAAAGGGTTGACTGATGCCACTCCATAGATTAACGCTGCTTGAGCCGCACACGGTTCCGCTGGAGTTCGTAATCCACATTCTGCCAATACAGTAATAATTGCAGCTGGATTTAGAGCGTGTATCGTTGAAGTACCAGTTCACCGTTATAGTGGTTCCCGCGGTTAGAGACATGTTAAAAGTATATGGTATGCCATTATTCGCCAGTGTACTGAGACCAAAGGCACAGCCGGGGTCCCAATAAATCCAGCCTGTTGCTCCACTGTCTCCACTGGGCGGCGGCGGGGGATCTTTTATTGAGTTATTTATGGATGTGCTGATCTTGTAACCGTTGAGCCATACGCCGGTGGGACTATATCTTAGAGGTTCGTCCCGGTTTATTATATAGCTATCGTTTCCTGCATACATGTCGCTGAAGATTTTTCCTATCATAGCATCAACGGTGTAGTAGGCCATAGTATCGTTAAGTTTGCCGGCATAAATATTGTAGCTGGTGTTCAGATAGCCAAGCAGCGGTGCCATAACTATCAGCCCCACTGCCATTAACATAAGGACAAGTACTAATATCTGGCCCTTTTTAGCTTTCACATGTATTTCCTTTGATATTTTTTAATGTCTGTAGATATTCCAGAAAGAGCCTGATATGGTCAGGTATTTTGTAATCAAAGCGCTGTTAGTTAATTCGGCTCGAATGATATAAAACGTTGTGTTCATTCCACTGCCAGCCAGCTCTATCTCGCCGTTGGGAGCAAACAGCACTCCTTCAAGAGTGACGCAGGGATGCCCCGTGGAAATCCCTGTTATTAATATGTCGCCGTCGAGGGTGCTTCCGTTGGCCCAGAAGAGAAGGTC
>CAIYTC010000187.1 GCA_903929005.1 uncultured Dehalococcoidia bacterium
ATTGCCAAGGTTAATTATCTCATATCCCATTGGCTTAAGGGCAGAAATTGTGCCACGTGCGATATCATCAACATAGGTGAAATCACGCGTCTGGCTGCCGTCGCCGAAAACGGTTATCTCCTGCCCCTCGGAGATCTGCCTGATAAATTTAAAAATGCTCAGGTCGGGCCTGCCGGCAGGCCCGAACACTGTAAAATAGCGGAATACAGTTATATCTAATTTGTACAGGAAGTGATAAGAGTAGGCTATTACTTCAGTCGCCTTTTTAGAAGCTGCATAAGGGGAGAGGGGTGTATCTGTATTGCTGTTTTCCTTGAAGGGCATCTGGCTGGCATCGCCATACACACTGGAGGATGATGCCAAAACGAATTTGTTAATATCATATTTGCGGCATAGCTCCAGTAAATTCACCGTGCCTATTACGTTCGTTTGACAATATATCCAGGGGTCCGTCACGCTTTGCCTGACACCTGCCCGCGCCGCCAGGTTAATCACAGCATCAAAGCTTAGGCGGGGCTGATATGATGCCAGGCATTGCTCAAGCGCCACCATATCTCGAATATCAAGATGGTGAAAAGCGAATCCCTTCTTTAGCTTAAGGTTGTCCAGCCGCCAGGCCTTAAGGCGCACATCATAAGCATCATTTAAATCATCCAGGCCAACAACTGTGTTTCCTTCCTCAATGAGAAGGCTGCAAACATTAGAGCCTATGAAGCCCGCGCATCCGGTTACTAATACGTTCATTATTTACCTCGCATGATTTTGCTATGGTTAAACCCGCCGGCATACGGCGCACCAGTACGGCGGTGTATCGGCTATCACCAGGGTTGACACATCAAAACCAGTTTTCTCAAATAATAGTTTGATATCCGCCCTCGAATACCTCTTTTCTATACTCGTGCCAAACCTGTCAAGCGCGTCTGTCCGCATTGTGTAGAAAGATTTGCCGATATAATCCCGCAGCGGAAAAGCTTGAGGACGTGCACCGATTTTATTCATTATACTACCTATGGCCACCACCGGCGCATACACCAGTGCCGCCAGTACGTCGGCAATCAATGCCTTCAGGCGGAAGGGCATCCTGGATATTATTTTACGAAGCATATCCACTGCTCTCCAGAGGTATCTGAACCAAAATGGCTTGTTTTCAAAGTTATAATACATATAAACCAGCAGGTAGCCGCCCCTGCGTATTTTGGACGCAATTTTAGCAAAGGCTGATTCTGTGTCAGGTATGTGATGCAGGACACCAATGCAATAAGCAAAATCTAGTGACCCATCCTCTATGGCACAATCGTTGATTGTTGAGCATAGAGGTATAAAATTTGTGTGATTCCTCAAATTATTACAGGCGATATCCAGCGCACTGCGGCTGGGTTCAACCAGATAAAGGGTTTTTACCCGCGGGGCAACGAATTTTGCCCATCTGCCGCTACCGCAGCCAAAGTCGGCAACCACTGATTCAGGAGTTAACCTGTCTAAAGGAAATATGGAGAAATAACGCTGGAATGCATCGAAGAGCTCTTTATCAATACCGTCCTGGCTGAACCTGGTCCATTCCCTTCCAAAATCATTTATTACATTGGGATCAGCGTTCTTCATTCAATGGCTCAATTAGCTGTTTGCTATTTTAATATGATAAATATGAATATGGCTGCCAGTCCACATACGGATTCCA
>CAIYTC010000188.1 GCA_903929005.1 uncultured Dehalococcoidia bacterium
GGTAGGCCTGAATACGCTGGACACCAGGGTGAATATATGGCGCAGCACCATCAGCGTTATCCTGGATCCGCCCCAAGTGCCGTTTTACCAGGACAATTACCATGCCCTGCGCAGGCTCATTGGCTATGGCCCGGAAATGTTGGTGATAGTGTCGCAAACAGACTTTCCCCTTTCAATTAAAAGTGAGGATACGTACAACTCCTTTTTATTGAGCCAACCGGAAAACCATTACCTGTACCTGGCAGCTACTATCGGGCTGCTTGGTCTGGCGGCCTTCCTGGCTGTTCTCCTGATCTTTTTTTACCTGGGTTTAAAGTTACTATGTAAATTCCCGGGTAAGGACGTGATTTATTTAACGTCTGCCTTGATAGCCGGTGTGGCGCAATATTGCATTCACATTTTATTTAACCCGACTGCCATACTGCCGGAATTCGTGTTCTGGTTGATCTTAGCTATGATGGCTGCCCTGGCCAGGCTGGAAATGGCAGGTGATGGGGAGACGGCTGCGCCCGCTGATAATGGGTTACAGCCAACGGGTACAACGGAAAAGGCAGGCAGCAGAAAATTCAGGAAATACATGGCAGGTTTGATGGTAATCGTATTCATGGGGGTGGGGTTTAGCCTGACTTTCAGCCCTGCGCTGGCCGACCTGAAGTTGAACAACGCTGTACATACATGGTCAAGTGATAAGAGTAATACTATGTCAGCGCTGGCTGAGGCGGCCAGGCTGGAACCCCGTGAAGCCGTTTATTTCGGCTACATAGGGTCATACGCGTTTAATTTGGCTGTCCGGACAGATAATGCTACAACAAAAACCGATCTATTGTCCTTGAGCACGTCAGCCTATAGAGCTGCCGGCACGCTTGAACCATACCTGGCCTATTGGAGTTACACGTTAGCGGATGTTTATACGTATTGGGCTAATCATAAAGCACCTGATAGATGGCCGGATGCGCTTGCCAACTATGGGCGCGCGGACAGGCAATTGCCGGGGGATGCGGTGATATTGAACAAGTGGGCGCTGGCATTGATGTTGAAGGGGGATTATGCAGAGGCAGGGGTTAAATTAGCTGCATCGGAAGGAAACGACCCCTTGTGGGTGCAGACCACTTACTTTAAGGGTCTTTTAGAGTTGTACGAGCACTGTTTTTGCTCGACAGGTTATGCCTTTGTGTACCCTGTTAAAGAAAATCTCAGTACTGCAGCACAGTATGTAAGCTTTTGCAGACAGATTGCACTTTACGGCGGCATTGAGAGAGCGGTTGAGGGTTTAAAAGTTTATGCCGGTTGCCACGGGGAGGACTGGGTCGGGCAGTCGCTGCTGGGTATTGCCCAGGTGTACGGCAACAGTCCGGGGGAGGCAGCAGCGGCTTTACATAAATCGGCTATGCTTGTGCCTGACGAAAATATTGACGAGCTAAAGGGCATTATAAAGTCGCTGCCCGAGGGGAGTAAGAATTTCAAGCCGGCTTTAGAGGACATCCTCGCCCGGCTGGCTGAAAGGGCAGGGAAATAGCTCATGCCAATTTCCCCGGGTATGATGGCGGATTTTATCATCGGAATAATCCTTTTCCTGCTGGGGATCAGCGTGGGCAGCTTCCTCAACGTGGTGGCCGACCGCGTGCCGGCGGGTAAATCGATCGTTCATCCGCCCTCGCACTGCTTTAACTGCGGGCACTCGTTGGAACCGCGCGACCTTTTCCCCATAGTGAGCTACCTGCTATTGAGAGGAAAATGCCGCTATTGCGGGAAGTCTTTCACGGCCCGCTCAATGCTGGTGGAACTGGCCACCGGCCTGCTCTTTGCGCTGGCCTACGTTGCCTGCGGACAGACCTGGCAGCTCCCGGCGGCGCTGATTTATTGTTCATTTTTTGTTGTCCTCTTCATCACCGGCCTCGAGCAGGGCATCCTGCCCCATGTTATCGTCTACCCGGGCATCGCCCTGGCTTTGATCATCGCGCTGCTCAGTCCGCTGACAGGGACTTTACCGGGCATTATCAGTTCGCTTGAAGGGTTGTGCCTGAGCTTCGGCTTTTTCTTCCTGCTCCAGGGGGTGCCCCGCATATTCAAGCAAAGCATACTTGATTTTGGAGATGTGGGGATGGCCGGGTTGATTGGCGCGTCAGTTGGTTTTCCGCTGGTACTGGTAGCATTGTGTATGGCGGTGCCGGCCGGGGGCTTAACGGCAGCCCTCCTGATTGTATTCAAGGCCAGGAAGCTTAACCAGCCGCTGCAATTCGGCCCCTTCCTAACTTGCGCCGGATTGATAACGCTTTTCTATGGAAATGATATTTTTGATGCCTGCAGCCAGCTCTTTTGGTGATTATTATTAACCCCGTCATGGCGCGATTATTTTTCTCTCGTCATTGCGAGCCCGAAGGGCGTGGCAATCTGTCCTTCCAACGCGTGGCCACGGGATTGCTTCGTCGCCTGCGGCTGCCGCGCCTCCGGCTCGCAGCTACGGCTCACCCTCGCAATGGCGTTTTTGGAAGGGGCTTCTCACAATGACGTAAAAATATTTTTACAAAAATTTTTTTCCCGGATATAAAGGGGGTATTGACAGGCATGCGGTTATGTGCTACTTTAGTAAACGTCCCAAGTAATCGAAGTTAGAACGGGGAGGCAGAGGACCCCCAGCACACGTGAGGCGATGGCTGAACTGTGCAGAGTGGGTGGATGAGGAACCGGGAAACCGAGGTTACTTGGGGCGTTTTGTTTTTTGCCCGCTATTCAAGTACAGCAATAAAGGGCAGGTTACGGTATTTGCCCGCCATATCCAGGCCGTAGCCAACCACGAATTCGTCGCGTATCTCGTAGCCCACGTAGTCAAGATGCACATCTATTAACCTGCGTGCCCGCTTATCCAGCAGGGTGCACACCTTGAGGCTGGCCGGCTGGCGGGCTGAAAGATAGTTGAGCACGTAATTCAGGGTCATGCCGGTATCCACGATGTCCTCGACCATCAGCACGTGCTTGTTCTCGATGCCGGTATCGAGGTCTTTGAGTATCCTGATCAGCGCATCTGACTTATCAGCCGGCGTTGAGATGGCCATGAAATCAAGCATGACCGGTATGGATATATTCAGCATGAGGTCCGACATGAAGCAGACAACGCCTTTCAATATGCCCACCAGGACAAGCTCCTGGCCCTGGTAGTCCCCGGATATTTGCTTGGCCAGCGATTTAACCCGCCGCTGCAACTGCGTTTTACTAAAGAGAATCCGCTGCACGCCCGTCATCTTGTTCTCGCCCAGCGGGATGAAGCCGTATTTGGCAAATAGCTTGAGGTAGTCACCTTTGTTGAGCAGCTTTATGCTGATGTCGGGGTAGAGTTCCTTCAACATGCGTACCTTGTGGTTTTTCCCGGTGATCAGGCTCTGCCGGGCGGTGGTGAGCTCAATGTACAGGTCGATCTCAGGCAGATAGAAATCAGGCGTGAACATTTCGGTGATCCTGTCATCCTGGGAGGAGAGCGGAAAGGAGCGCGGCTCGTACAGCCATTCCACCTGGTAGAAATCCAGCAGGCGGGCGAACTCCGCTTCGCTGGGATGGCCGAAGCTGGTAGGCCTGATGGGCGTGAGCGGGAGGTCGGAAAAGCTGGTCAGCTTCTTTTGCTGCGTGAGGTTGGATTGGTGATGGGTATTGAGATACTGGTAAAGCTCGATTTTCTCCAGGGTTAAGGCTATGATATCGGCTACTGTAGATATGAAGTCTTTTTCGTGAGGCTTGAAGCGGCGCTTGCTGCGCGTGTATATCCTGATTTCGCCTATTACTTCACCCTTCTGTACTATGGGAGCGCCCAGCAGAGATTTGAGGTTTTCCTGGGCCGCGTGCCCGGGGTACTGCGTCCTCTTATCGGTGAGAATATCATCTACCGCAACTATCTTGCCGTCCAGTATATCGGGATAGCTTTTACGGGCATTCAGGGCGCCTTTGCGCAGGTACACATCGCTGAGACCCGAAGCGCCAATGATATCGAGGTATTCCTTCTGCGGGTTAAGCAGCATCACCGCACAGCCGGCAGCCTGTAAAGCGCCGGCCGCGCTGGCGGCCACCAAATTCAGCATTTTCTTGACAGGCAGCGCACTGTTGGTAACCCTGGCTATTTGCTTAAAGGCCAGCGAGCAGCGATTTTCAGTAGCATCCATGCCTCGTCAACCTCCCGATCCTAATCTAATTACATTATCCGCACTTAGTATAACCACAACTCGGACAGATATGGCAACCTTCCTGGTATACCAGCAGGTTACCACAATCAGGGCATTGCCCGCCGAAATTGGCCGGTGAAGCCGCGGAGTCTTCTGCCGCTATTATATCATCCTCTTTTTTGACGTATTTTTCCAGTACGCTGCCGATGGCATCGGCGCAGGACAAAATGGCACGGCCGTTTTCCCAGGAAACGGAGGGGCACCTGATAGCCCTCAACTGCTTGATTACCGAGCTTACATCGATGCCGGACCTGAATACCAGGGAAATCAACCTGCAGGTGGCTTCAAGCTGCGCGGACGCACAGCCGCCGGCCTTGCCCAGGCTGGAGAAAACCTCGCAGATACCTTTGTCGTCAAAGTTGACGGTAACGTATATGTAGCCGCACCCCGTGGTGACGCGTTCTGTTATGCCCCTGGTTATCTTGGGCCTCTCCCGCGGCGCCAGAGGCGCCGCGCTTCCATCCTCCTTTTCTATCTCCGGGGACACCTGCTTCTGCCCGGTATTCAAAACCTGGCTGTCACGGCTCCGGTCGCGGTATATGGTGATACCCTTGAGCCCCATTTTATAGGCCAGCCGGTACACGTTCTGCACATCTTCCCTGGTTGCCTGACGCGGCAGGTTAACGGTTTTAGATACGGCGCTATCTGTGTATTTCTGGAAGGCCGCCTGGATTTTAACATGCCATTCCGGAGAAATCTCGTGAGATGTGATGAAAACATCCTTAACCCAGGCGGGAACCCCGGGGATATCCTTCAGCTTTTCGCCCTCAGCCAGCCTTTTCATAAGCTCAGAAGAGTAAAAATTCTCCTGCCTGGCTGCGGCTTCAAAATAGGGATTGGTCTCGATCAGGGTCTGACCATCCAGGATATGCCGGAAATAGCTCAGGGCGAAGATGGGCTCGATGCCGCTGGAACAACCGGCAATGATGCTCAGTGTGCCCGTGGGTGCTATGGTGGTGGTATTAGCATTCCTTACCCTGTGACCGCCGCTGCTGTCAAATGTGCTGCCGCTGAAGGCGGGGAAAAGCCCGCGCGCCTGTCCCAGCGAAACTGATTCAGCAGTGGCCTGCTCTGAAATAAAATGCATGACCGTCTCAGCCATCTCCAGCGCTTTTTCTGAATTGTAGGGGATGCGAAGCTGGATCAACAGGTCGGCATAGCCCATCACGCCCAGGCCGACCTTCCTGGTCTTACGGGTCATCTCGGCGATCTGGGGCAAAGGAAAGCGGTTGACCTCGATGACATCATCCAGGAACCTCACGGCCAGTTTGACTGCTTCCCCGAGCTTAACGAAATCAATCTCCGGCTGCCCCTCGTTTTGTTTGAGCATACGGGACAGGTTGATCGATCCCAGGTTGCACGATTCGAAGGGCAGCAGCGGCTGCTCACCGCAGGGATTGGTGCTCTCAATCTTGCCCAGGTTGGGGGTAGAATTGAATTCGTTTATACGGTCTATGAAGATGATGCCGGGATCACCGGTCCTCCAGGCCATATCAACTATTTTGTTGAATACCGCACGCGCGTTGAGCTGTCCCGCCACCTCCCGGTTATGGGGGTTGACCAGGCTGAAGTCCGCATCCTCTTCTACAGCCTTCATAAAGGTGTCGTTGAGGGCTACCGAGATATTAAAATTGGTGAAGGCCCGGGGGTCTTCCTTGGAGGAGATGAATTCGAGTATATCGGGGTGGTCGATATTGAGGATGCCCATATTGGCGCCCCGCCGCATGCCACCCTGCTTGATAACATCTGTGGCAACATCAAAGGCCCGCATGAACGAGACCGGTCCGCTGGCTACACCGCCGGTAGAGCCGACACGGTCCTGCTTGGGCCGGATACGGGAGAAAGAAAAGCCGGTGCCGCCGCCGCTTTTATGTATCAGGGCCGTGTATTTGACGGCGTCGAAGATCGACTCCATACTGTCCTCCACCGGCAGGACGAAGCAGGCGGATAGCTGGCCGAGCTCACGCCCGGCATTCATCAGGGTGGGGGAATTGGGCAGGAAATCCAGCGAGGTCATCAGCCTGTAAAACCTGTCTTCCCATTCAGCCACGTCAGCTTTCTGATCGAATACCAGTTCCGCGGAGGCGATATGCCGGCTGACCCTTTTGAACAACTCGGCGGGCGTTTCAACGATGTTGCCCCGGTTATCTTTTTGCAGGTACCTTTTCTCCAGGACGATGAGGGCATTCTCCGACAGGTTTAACTCAAGCGGGAGAAGACCACTCAGCGGGGCAGGGTTCGCCGCGGGGACGGGTTCATCAGGCGGCGGAGAAACAGGCCGGACGCTGCTGAGAACAGGCGCAGGATGGCTAAGCGGGGCGGCATCGATAACCGGCTTCTCAACCTGCGGCCTGAGACTGGTTTTTTCGGCCAATAATTCATTGACTATCGTTTCTATCTGGTCCTTGGAGGGCGGAGCAGGGATGAGAGACGCCACCAGGTGCTCCATGCCAGGCAAGGTCGGTACGTTAGTTATAGATTTGGTTTGTTCCTCAGGTGTCATAATTTTCTCCAACCTCGATAGTACTTTTTCTGTCAGCCCTTCGATTTCGTGTCTTTCGGTTAAGCCCATGGTCTGTGTGTAAGTGAAAACCGTCTTGGCAACGTAATTCCTGACGGGGACGGATAGCTGATTTTTCACTTGCCTGCTTGCCATTATCAAGATCTCTGCCGGGCCCGGCGCCTCTGCCCGGCGCTGTCGTCCTTGTGGATCAGCGGAAGCTGGCCATCCAGGGGAGCGCCCAGCCTGTTCTCGATCAGGGTATCAACGGCCTGCTTAAGCGTGGTAATATTGGAAAATTCATAATGTACGCTGGCAAACCTTATATAAGCGATATGGTCAATATCGGCCAGCTTGCTGACCACGATTCTTCCAATTAGAGCGCTGGGGGTCTCCGTTTTGCCCAGGCTGTATAATTCCGCTTCTATGGTTTCAACCAGTTTCTCGATAGTGCCGGTAGGCATGGGACGCTTCTCACAGGCTTTGCGGATGCCGGAGAATAGTTTCTCACGGTCGAACTCCTCCCGGCGGCCATCCTTTTTTATGATGTAAAGGCTTCTATTCTGAAGCCTTTCGAGAGTGGTAAAGCGATGCCGGCACTTAGCGCATTCACGCCTCCGCCTTATCTCGTCGCCCAGGCTGCGGGAATCTATTACCCTGGATTCTGGCTCACCGCAATTAGGACACTTCATCTCAAAACACTATACTATGTGGTTTTAGAGGATACTAACACAAGATGTAGTAAGAGTCAATGGGTTAGAAGACATAATAGGACAGGGCGGAGAAATTTCCCCGCCCTGTCCTATTTCAGTTTGATGGTTTAGCGCAAAAGGTTCAGCGTTGCATCCTGCTGAAGCTGGCTGCCGGCTGGGGCGCCATTTGCGCATTGGGATAACGCGTGCCTCTCCGTAAGAAAGAAGGAACATCGAGGCTGTCTTCGGTTGCCCCCCGCAGCAGTCTGCGTAATTCGACCTCAGTGGGAACGCCTGAACCATATTGGGCTGTGAAACCAGTGGCTATGATGGTAATCTGCACTTCATCTTCCATCTGTGGGTTGAAGACGACGCCGAATATGATGTTGGCATCGGGATCGACTGACTGGGCTATGACATCAGCAGCCTCGTTGCACTCAAAGAGCGTAAGGTTGCTGCCGCCGGTGACGTTGAAGAGGACACCTTTGGCGCCGCTGATGGATACGTCCAGCATGGGACTGGCCAGCGCACTTTTGGCAGCTTCGATGGCCCTGGAGGAGCCTTTACCATGTCCTACTGACATCCAGGCGGGACCGGAGTTCTTCATGATGGCCCGGATATCCGCAAAGTCAAGGTTGATCAAGCCGGGGACCGTAACTACTTCCGCTATGGCCTGCACGCCGAGTCGCAGCACATCGTCTGCCAGCCTGAACGCGCTGTCCACGGTGGTCTTGTTGTCGCACAGTTCAGTAATGCGGTCGTTGGGGATGATGACGAGCGTATCCACTTTGTCGCAAAGCTGCAGGATGCCGTCTTCGGCAACCTTCATGCGGCGTGCCCCTTCGAAGGAGAACGGCTTGGTGACTATGGCGATGGTGAGGGCGCCGGACTGCCTGGCTACGTCGGCTACTACAGGTATGCTGCCGGTGCCGGTGCCGCCGCCCATGCCGGCTGTGATGAAGACCATGTCCGCTCCGGATACCACTTCCTGGATAGCCTGACGGCTTTCTTCAGCGGATTTCTGGCCAACACTGTGGTCGCCGCCGGCACCCAGTCCGCGGGTCAGTTTTTCGCCTAACTGGATGCGTACCGGGACTTCAGCCAGGGCCAGCGCCTGGGCATCGGTGTTCATACAGATGAATTCAACCCCTTTGATGCCTTCGCGGACCATGCGGGTGATGGCATTGGACCCGCCACCTCCGCAGCCGATAGCCTTGATCTTGGCTGGTGCTGTCGAGAACATTGATTTTGACATACTTTTTTACACTCCTGCTATTTCAAAATTGTTTATTTTAGGCGCCGAAGAATTTCTTGAGAAGTTCCATGATGTTGTTTACCGAACCGCCCGGTTTGCTTTTCGCTTCCCACGTGGGTCTGCCGCCCGTTTTAATCGCCCACAGAAGCAGGCCTACACCGGTGGCATTGGCAGGATCATGTAAAACGTCGGTAATACCATAGACGCCCATTGGTTCACCGATCCTGGTGGGGATGCGTATGGTGGCACGCGCCAGGGCTTCCAGGCCATTCATCTTGGAGCCGCCACCGGTCATAACTAACCCCGCCGGGGCCAGGGTAGCATAACTGGTATCCGGCATCTCAAGCAGTATCAACCTGAGCAGCTCTTCCATGCGGTCGCGCAGTATATTGCAGAGGTCTTTGTAGGAAACGCTGTGCCCATCTTCCACGGTCAGCGTGGAGCCCTCGTCCTTGGAATTGGTCTCGGGATAAACATTGCCGTATTTCTTTTTCATGGCTTCGGCAATCTCGAAAGGTAATCCCAGGCCAATGGAAAGGTCGCTGGTAAACTGGTAGCCCGCTACCGGGATGATGGACGTATGGTAGATGCTGCCGTCTTTGAATACGGCGATGTCGGTGGTGCCGCCCCCGATATCAGCCATGATTACGCCGATCTCTTTCTCTTCCGGGGTCAATACCGACTCGCCGCTGGCCAGTGGCTCGAGGACCAGGTCGTCGATTTCGACGCCCACGCTGCGCACGCACTTCACCAGGTTCTGCACTGAGGCTGTAGAAGCTGTAATGACATGCGTCTCAACGTCTAACCTGAAGCCGTGCATCCCGACCGGGTTCTTGATCCTTTCCTGTGTATCCAGGCTGTAACCCCGCGGTATCTGGTGCAGGATCTTCCTGTCATCAGGTATATTCATGGTCTTGGCGGCGGACAACACGCGCGAAAGGTCGTCCTGCCTTACCAGCCGGTCAGAGCGGGGTATGGCCACTACGCCATGGCTGTTTACCGAGTTGATGTGCCTGCCGGTTACACCGATGTAGGCCGACTCGATCTTGACGCCGCTGGCCTGTTCAGCCCGCTTGACTGATTCGGTTACGGAGTCCCTGGCCTCTTCGACGTTGACCACCATGCCCTTATGCAGACCATGTGATGGAACCTGGCCAACGCCCAGCACCTGCAGGGCGCCGCTGGAATCAAGGGTGGCAACGATGGTACAAATTTTGGTTGTACCTACGTCGATGCCGGTGATTAGTTTTTTTGTCATTACTTCCATGCCTCCTTTGATTTAAAGATTAATAATTTATCCGGATACCATGCTTATAATAAGTAAAGGATAGTGATGGCTATTATCAGGCTGACGAAAACGATGCCATCGAAGACCATGCCCCCGAATATTGCCAGGAGTTTCCTGTCATTATTCAGGATATTGCCCAATCTTTTCGTTCCTATCATTTTCTTTGCCTCCTGTTAAAATATTTATAATTTGCACGCTACGCGGAGCTTGGCGCTCCTGCTGCGCGGGTTTTTTTCGATCTCTGATTCGGTTGGGGTTAGCGGATGCTTGTAAATTAACTCTATTTGGGGCCGGTGGTGACAGCGGCATTCCGGTATATCGGCCGGACAAATACAGTCTCTGGTTTCATGTAACATAAAATTCTTGACAATGCGGTCTTCCAATGAGTGATAGCTGATGACTGCTAACCTTCCACCGGGCGCCAGGCAAGTGAGGCTCTGCTCAAGGGCAGTTGTCAGGTGGTCCAGTTCACGGTTAACCGCTATCCGCAAGGCCTGGAAGGTTTTGGTAGCCGGATGTATTTTGCTGTAGCGGCCGCCCACCGAATTTGTGACGATATCAGCCAGGTCGGCGGTATCCGAAATGGGCCTGTTCAGGACGATATCGCGGGCAATCCGGTTGGCCAGTGGCTCCTCACCATAGATAAGGATAAGCTGGGCCAACTTGGCCTCCGGCAATTTATTGACTATATCGGCGGCGGTCAGTTGCTCATCCGGGTTAAACCTCATATCGAGCGGGCCATTGAGCTGAAAGCTGAAACCACGTTCGGCCGTGGCCAGTTGCAGGGAAGAGAGCCCCAGGTCAAAGAGAATGCCGTCTGCCCTGGAGAAACCTGTTTCAGAGCAAATGTGTGACAGGTTGTAGAAATTGTCGTTGATAATTAAAACGCTTTCGAAGTAGTCATATAAATTATGCTGGGCAAGCCTGATCGCTTCGGGGTCCGCATCGATACCGAGGAGCTCGCCCCCGGGCCGGCACCCGGCTAAAATGGCGGCTGCATGGCCACCACCGCCCAGAGTACAATCGATATAGCGTTTTCCCGGCCTGACATCCAGCGCCCCCACGACCTCCTCAATGAGTACCGGGGTATGCACCTTATTCATTAACGCAAGGCTCATTTCCTTTCCTCCAGGATTTCCATTAACTGGCGTGCATCCTCAGCCGAAGGCCGTTGCTTCTGCCATTGCCCGCTATTCCAGATTTCGAAGTAGTTGTTGACACCGGCTATGACGGCTTCGTCTGAGATGCCGCACCTTTCGCGCAATGTTGCCGGCAAGGCTATCCTGCCCTGGTTATCCATGGCCACTTCATGGGCGTTGCTGAAAATAAAACGGTTGACGCTTCTTTCCTTATCGGATACCAGGAAACTGGCCGGGGCCTGGTTGGCAGTTTTTGTCCAGTCCGCTTTGGTGTAAGCAACGATGCAGTTGTCAGCTTGCATGGTGAGCACCAGGCCATCTTCAAGATCCTTGCGGAACTTGGGAGGCAAGGGCAGCCGGCCCTTGTTATCAACCCTGTATTTGTATTCACCAACAAACATTACAATTCAACCCGGGAGAGCGGTTATACCAGCAGGGCTTCCCGCTCAACTTCTCCCTCAAGATTTCTGATGGCGCTCCAGTCCAGCCGGGCAAGCTCCTGTATATATTCACTCAATGTGTGCTGCGGGTTTAGCGAATAGTGGGCGATCCCGCTGATGCAATATCTTTCTTCTACCATTCCTTTATCTATCAGCTCACGCAACAGTTCGCGCAAGTGGTGGCGTGTTATATCGAGGAAATGTGCGATGCAATCAAGGTTAAACTTGGCCTGCGGGTGCCTGCCCCAGAACAACAGCAAACGCAGCCTGTGGCCCGTAAACTCATTTTCCTTTAAAAAGGAAATAAGATTATGGCTTGACATTTTCTCGCACTGACAATTCATTACCATTTCTTTTACCCTTTTTTACCACTTTTTACCACTACGTCCCATTATTAAGGTTTATTACCCACTTGTCAAGTGCTAATCAGGGAAAAGTCCCGCCTGCCCTGCGGGATTATTAAGGCAATGAAGGTTGGTTGCTGCTAATAAACACAACCTGTGGATAATACCTGAGGGTTATCGCTATATATAGGTACTTAGATCATATGTTCTACTATTCGTAAAGGATACAGTGAAAAGCTGCGGGCTTGGTGCTTTAAGAGCGCTATGGTAAAATTACCTGCTTGTTTGAGGTATTGAAAAGCAATTGGTCTATGTTGCGGATTGATATATTGACGTTATTCCCGGAGGCTTTTTCCGGTTACCTGGAGCACAGCATTATCGGCAGGGCTATGGAGCGCCGGCTGGTGGATGTCAAATTGCATAATATAAGGTCTTTTACGCACGATAAACACCATACTGCGGACGACTATCCATATGGCGGAGGAGCCGGTATGGTTATGAAGCCGGAACCTATCTTCGAGGCAGTTGAATCTTTGCAATCAGAAATAGGGGCTATGCGGTGTCCTGTAATACTCTTAACGCCACAGGGCCGCTTATTTACGCAGGAACTGGCTGGCCAACTCGCTGAAAATAGTAATATAATATTGCTTTGCGGCCATTATGAAGGCATTGATGAGAGGGTTGCCGAACACCTGGTTACCGACGAACTGAGCATTGGCGATTACCTGCTGGGCGGGGGTGAGCCTGCTGCCATGGTGATCGTTGACTGCCTTGTCAGACTGTTGCCGGGCGCACTCGGCTCAGACATGTCGCTGGCTGAAGAGTCGCATATCGGTAATCTGCTGGAGTACCCCCAGTTTACCCGGCCGCCGGATTACCGGGGATGGAAGGTGCCGGATGTACTGCTATCGGGTAATCATAAAGAGGTAGCGGAATGGCGGCGCAAACAAAGCGTTTTGAGGACTGCCAGAAGGCGCCCTGACCTGTTGCAGAAGGCCGTTTTGACAGAGGCTGAACATAAGGTAGTAAAATCTACGGATTTGAATAATAATTGATAATAATAAATAAGGAAAGGGATTAACCATGGACATCAGTATTATAGGAAAAAACAAAGTAAACCCGGACTCAACAAAAATAGCTCCGGGTGACAGCGTGCGCGTGAGTTTTAAGGTTAAAGAGGCTAACCGTGAACGCCTGCAGACATTCCCGGGGTTGATCATAAAGATAGCCCGGCATAACTCGGGTGGCAATTTTACCGTGCGCAGGGTAACTTCCGGTGTGGGAGTAGAGCATACTTTCCCGCTGGCTTCACCGCTGCTGGAAAAAATCGAAGTTGTGCGCCACGGCAAAGTGCGGCGTGCCAAGCTGTACTACATAAGGCGTCTCAGCACCAAGGAAGCCAGGCTCAAGGAAAGACGTGAAAGGGTTACTCAAGCAACCGCAGCGGCGGATGTGGAAGTGTTGAGCGCAGTGGCGCCTGAAGCTCCCGCCACCGAAACTAAATAAGCCGGATGAAATTTGCCGAGGTGGCCGTCAATGCGCCCGGCGGCCATCGACATGCTTTTACCTATTCAATACCTGGATCATTAAGCATCCTGAGAGGGCAGGGGGTGCTGGCGCCCTTTGGCGCCAGGGTGGTGCGGGGCATCGTGGTTAACCTGTCGGATTCCTCCCCTGTCCAGGAGACTCGCGACGTTATTGGGCTCATCTCCCCCCCGGTCACTGTAACGCCTGAACGTATTGACCTGGCCCTATGGATGGCGGATTATTACCTTTCCCCCCTCTTCAATGCCATAGCCCTGATGCTGCCGCCAGGTTTCGGGAATAAGGGCCCTGTAAAAGCTAAATACGTTGAATATGTAGCGCTGAATAGCGGCGCGAGCGAGGCCGATTGGCAGGGAAAGATGGTTGCAGTGAAAGGGGTCAAGCAAAGGCAGGTGCTGAAACTGCTCGAGGATACGGGGGGCAGGTTGCTGCTAAGCCGGGTACTATCGCGGGTCAAATGCAGCCGCAGCACCATTGAAAGCCTGCTGCTTAAAAAGCTTATTGTCCTGCAGGATGAGGAGACATTCCGCGATCCTCTGGCGAGGAAAGATTTTGCGCTGGAGTTTCCCTGGCAGTTTACAGCGGAACAGCAGCAGGCCTGGCAACCGATTGAGGCAGCAATTAAGCCCGGGCCCGCTGACCGCCGGCCGGGCGCATTCCTGCTTCACGGGGTTACCGGCAGCGGTAAGACTGAAATATACCTGGCCGCACTGGCAGAGACTATCAAGCAGGGGAAAAGAGGCATATGCCTGGTGCCTGAAATTGCGCTGACACAGCAAATAACCGACCGCTTCCTGGCAAGGTTCCCCGGCAGGGTGGCGGTTATACATAGCAAGCTGTCTGCGGGTGAACAGTACGACGAGTGGCGGCGTATCAGCAGGGGTGAATTTGACGTTGTCGTAGGTCCGCGCAGTGCCATCTTTGCTCCCCAACCTGACCTGGGCTTGATAATAGTCGATGAGGAACATGAATGGGCGTATAAACAATCGGACAAAATGCCCAGGTACCATGCGCGCGATGTGGCTACCCGGCTGGCGGACTTAACCGGCGCTGTGCTGGTATTGGGCACTGCCACGCCTGATATCGAGACTTATTACGGGGCACGGAACAACAGGTTACAGCTCATCGAGATAACCGAAAGGGTTTCTGCCCGGGGTAACACGCCGCTGCCTGAAGTTAGCGTGGTCAACATGGCCGACGAATTCAAGGCAGGCAATCGCAGCATCTTCAGCCGCCTCCTCCAGCAGCAGGTCACGCTTTCTCTTGACAGGGACGAGCAGGTAATGCTTTATATCAACCGGCGCGGGCGTGCTACATTTATCGAATGTGGCAATTGCGGTTTGGTATTTAGCTGCAGGAGATGCTCGGGGACGTTGACATATCATGCAGCAATTAAACGCATGGTCTGCCACCACTGCCGCCGGACTTATGCCATGGCCGCCAAATGCCCTGCCTGCGCAAGTGTTGATATCAAGTATCTCGGTATTGGCACAGAGACTGTCGAGGCCGAATGCAAGAGGCTTTTTCAAACAGTTAGGATTATGCGCTTTGACAGCGACGCCGTATCCACTGCTAAAACATACATGCAGCAGATCAGCATGTTCCGAAAACGCAAAGTTGACATAATGATCGGCACACAATTAATAGCCAAAGGGCTGGATTTTCCGGGAGTGTCGCTGGTAGGCGTTATTAATGCGGATACAGGGCTGAATTTGCCTGATTTCAGGTCGGCGGAACGTACCTTCCAACTATTATGCCAGGTAGCCGGCAGGGCTGGGCGGGCAGATGTGCCGGGCCGTGCGGTAATTCAAACTTTCAACCCGGGATATTATGCTATCAAATACGCCGCCGTGCATGATTACCCGGGATTTTATAAACAGGAGATCAAATACCGGGCGGCTTTCGGGTATCCGCCATATAACAACATAGTAAGACTTATTGTCAGCAATCCGAGCGAGGAAAAATGCAGCCGGCAAGCGAGTTTAATGGCCAACGTTTTAAAACAACAAATAGCCATACAGGGTTTAGCAGGATTGCGATTGATAGGCCCGGCGCCCGCTTATTTATCAAGGTTGCGCGGCAGGTATCAAATGCAGATTATTATTTTGGGACAGCAGTTACAGGGACTGCTGAAGGGTATCAATTTTCCCGTGGGGTGGATAGTGGACGTTGACCCTGTGGGTATGCTTTAATTGTTTAGCATGTCTGTGCTGAAAATACGTACAAACCCTGATCCTGTGCTGCGGAAAAAAGCGAAAAAAATCGGCAGTGTTGATGATTCTGTCCGGAAGTTGATCGATGATATGATCGAAACCATGCAGGAAGCTTGCGGCGTGGGACTGGCAGCGAACCAGGTGGGGGCGCCGCTGAGAATCGTGGTCATCCAGGTTCCTGAGCAAGAGGTACTTGTCCTGGTAAACCCTGTAGTAGTGGAGACTAAAGGTGAGCGGTTGGTAATTGAAGGCTGCCTGAGCGTGCCGGGATACCAGGCCGAGGTAACCAGGGCGGAATCTGTCAGGATACAGGCCAGGGATAGAAACGGCAAACTCTTCCGCAAACGGGGCACGGAATTGCTGGCCCAGGCTATGCAACACGAGATAGATCACCTTAATGGTGTGCTATATATCGATTACCTCAAAGACAAGAGCCAACTGCTGAAAACCGATAGTATCTAAAGGATAGGACACGCTATCGAATTCGGTTGCTAACCGGTCCAATCCATCTCGATTACGAATTTGCCTGTCCAGTTTTCCATAGATACCGGGTAGAATCCGGGGATATCCTTGATAATCCGAAACTCTACTTCCTGGGTCTTGCCGGGTCCGAGAGTCACTTCCTGTTGGGCCTCCGCTATCCCCTTTACTCTTAGAATACAGGGGTGGTTGCCGGTGATTTCGCCCATATTGGTTACAGACGCGGTAACGATAACCGGCTGCCCTTGCCTGACGCGCTCCGGTGAAATGGAGAAATTGCTCACGATAAATGACGGAGGGACAAGTGGAATAACGGTAAAAAACCCGCCCAGCCCATCTATATCGGCATAGTAATCTCCAGGTGCATCTTTTACCACAGCGAAACTCGCCGTCTGGTTGGCGCCCGGTGGCAGGGTCACGTCGCTGATATTATCTACCACGCCGCCAATACGCAGCACAACACTGTATTTACCTGTTTGAATACCGTTATTTGACACGATGATGCTTATATTTACCTGGTCACCGGCTTTAACATTGTTCGGCGTTATGGTCAGGTTGCTGACCGAAAATTTTGGCATGCCCATCGCTTGATATGCCCCCGGCATCTGCTGCATACCGCCCTGCGCGGGCGGATACATGCCTGGCTGCATTGAAGGCGGCATAGGGGGCTGACCGGGAGCATGCATGGGCTGCTGCATGCCGGGAGGGGGATAAGCTGGCATCCCGGGCGGCATATGTTGTGGCGGTGGTTGCATCCCGAATGGCATCCCCGGCTGGTCTGCCGGTGCGTTAGACATGGGAGGCTGCATACCATGTCCTCCTGGCTGTGGCATCACCGGTCTCATTCCCCGGGGCGGCTGCTGCGGGGTTTGCTGCCCACCCTGCGGCATATGGGGTGGCGGTGGATACTGAGGGCCGCTCATGGAAGGCGGCTGCATACCTTGCTGGAATTGCTGCTGGAAAGGCTGTTGCATGCCGGGTTGAACCTGTTGCTGAAAGGGCTGCTGCATGCCGGGTTGAACTTGTTGCTGAAAGGGCTGCTGCATGCCGGGCATTGGCATATCATAAGGGGAACCCGGTTGCCCCGGACCTTGCATACCCATGGGCATTCCATCCGGCATGCCTGGAATTCCGGGCCGTGGCATACCGCCGGGCATGGGATAGGAGTCGGGGCCGCCTGGCTTGCCAGCTTTGCCTTTCTGGTTTGCCGGCTTTTTCCCCTGCTCAAGAGGCATGCCTTTTTTACCCGTTTTGGCGGGCTTTGTCACTACCAGGACAATCAGCAGCACGATCACACCGAGTACGACACCGAAAAAACCCCATAGATATGGCGGAAACATGTCAAAGAAAGAGCCGCCCTTCACCGTAAAGAAACCCTGAAGATCCCCTATTCTGACCTCGTTATTACCGGAGTCCTGTGCTGTAAGCTGGAAGACGACATCCTGGCTACCTTCAGGTTCCAGGGAAATCGACTCGGATGTTCCAACAGCCTTGCCGTTAACTTTTGCGGATAGCGCGTAATTAATCTGAGAAGCACTGCTATTAGTCGCCTTGACTTTAATAGTTACCGTTTTACCTTGATCTACTTCAACAGGCGATATAAAAGGGATTCCTTTGGATAATGTCAAACCGTCAGGTAAGCCGACGCTGGTATTATCAGTACCTGAAAAGGCCGCAAATAAAGTAATGGTACCAGAATGTATTTGTTCGTTTATTGATCGCTCCTGCCCGATCAGTAAATGGCTATTAGCACGCGCAGAATATGGCAGGAGAAATGCCATCAATATCAGCAAGGCAATTGGTAAAGATAATAGCAACCTTCTCATTTAAATTTAGCCTCCAAAATATTTAGCGCATACAATCATGGTAATACTGTACTCTAAAATTAAGTGTAAATCAATAGTGATTAAATGTCCTGGCCATTTTCAATTTGGTACAGGCGTTCTTCGTCAAGTCCAAAGTAGTGGGCTATTTCATGCTTCACGGTTTTTACAATTTCCTCTTTTAACTCTTTCTTCGTTGTACACTGTGCTTCCAGGGGTTTTTGAAATATGCTGATCTTATCAGGGAGAACCAAATTGTAACTTTGATCGCGCTGGGTCCGGGGAGTACCCTCATATAAACCGAGCAGATCATATTTGTTTTTTAATCCCACGCTGCTTAATTGCTCCCTGCTTGGCCAGTCTTCTATCAGGATATCGACGTTATCCAGTAATTCCTTAAATTCAGCCGGCAGGCTGGAAATAACCTCCATTACAATACCATTAAACTTTTCAGCCAGCATATTTGCTATCCTATGTGAATTAATAATATCAAATTTTAACTATTTCAGCATTTTTCGTCATTAAATAATACTTATAGATATTGACGGTCGAAGGCCCAAAGGCTAAAATTCTGACTATTATGAAAGCTGCAAGTAAATATAACCCACAAGAAATCGAAAGGAAATGGCAGGAGAGGTGGGCTCAAGATCATTTATACCAGGTCAAAGAGGATGATCCCCGGCCCAAGTTCTATGCCTTAACTATGTTTCCTTATACCTCCGGTGACCTGCATATCGGGCACTGGTATGCCATGGCGCCTTCCGATGTCTATGCCAGGTATAAGATGATGCAGGGTTATAACGTACTTCATCCGATGGGTTTTGATGCGTTCGGTTTGCCGGCTGAAAACAAAGCGATCGCCACGGGCGTCAACCCCGCTGTGTGGACGATGAAGAATGTTGAAAATATGCGCCGCCAGTTGAAAACTATTGGCGCGATATATGATTGGAACCGGGAGGTTATTACCTGCCTGCCGGAATATTATAAGTGGACGCAGTGGTTTTTCTTGAAGCTGTATGAAGCAGGCCTTGCTTACCGTGGCAGGGCGGCTGTCAACTGGTGCCCCAGGTGCCAGACGGTACTGGCCAATGAACAGGTTGTGGGCGAAGGGATATGCTGGCGCTGCGATAGCATGGTTGAAAAAAAGCAGCTTGAACAATGGTTCTTCAAAATAACCAGGTATGCTGACGAGTTGCTGGATTTTAAAAATATAGATTGGCCTGAGCGGATCCGTATCATGCAGACCAACTGGATTGGCAAAAGCTACGGGGCCGATATCTCTTTCGGGTTGGAAAACCCGGGTATACAGGAAAAGGAAATCAGGGTTTTTACTACGCGCCCGGATACTCTTTTCGGTGTCACCTTCTTTGTGCTGGCGCCTGAGCACCCGCTGGTGACAGAGTTAACCACTTCCGACAGGAAAGAAGAGGTGGAAGCCTATGTCCGCACAGCGCAAAGACAAACGGAGTATGAAAGAACAGCCGCGGATACTGAAAAAACCGGTGTGTTTTTAGGAAGCTATGTGATAAACCACGTAAATGGCGAAAAAGTTCCTGTGTGGATAGCTGATTACGTTTTACCGCAGTACGGAACCGGTGCTGTGATGGGTGTTCCCGCGCACGACCAGCGTGACTTCGATTTCGCCCAAAAGTATGGCATCCCGATAAGGATAGTGGTTGCCCCCGATGTTTGGGATGGCAGTGACCTTGAGGCGGCCCTCATCGGGGGTGGGCACATGGTGAATTCGGGACAGTTTAACGGGCTATCCGATGAAGAAATGGTGTCCGCTATCTGCGATTATTTATCCGGTAAAGGGTGGGGCGGGAAAACGATAACGTACCGTATCAGGGATTGGTTGATTTCACGCCAGCGTTACTGGGGAGCGCCCATCCCAATGGTCTATTGCGAAAAATGTGGAATCATTCCAGTTCCTGAAAAGGAATTGCCGGTTTTGCTGCCGCCGGATGCCGAATTTAAGCCAACAGGCGAATCACCACTGAAATACTGTGAGGCTTTTGTAAACACGCAATGTCCCCAATGCGGCTCAGACGCCAGAAGGGAAACCGATACCATGGATACATTTATGTGCTCATCCTGGTATTTTATGCGCTATGCCAGCCCGGCCTGCGATAAATATCCCTTCGATAAGGACCAAATCAAGTCCTGGATGCCAGTGGATGTATATACCGGCGGTGCTGAACATGCCACTATGCACCTGCTCTACGCGCGTTTCTTTGTTAAAGCTATCAGGGATATGGGGATTGTCAATTTTGATGAGCCGTTTACCAGGCTTTTTAACCAGGGTATCATTGTCTGCCAGGGCGAAAAAATGAGCAAGTCCAGGGGTAATGTGGTAACCCCCGACGTATATGTTGCCGACCTTGGCGCCGATGCCGTGCGGGTTTATCTGATGTTCGTGGGCCCGTGGGAACAGGGTGGTGAGTGGAACGACAATGGTATTGTTGGGATGTACAGGTGGCTCAATAGGGTCTGGAATTTGGTGTCCTCGGGGTACCAGGAGAAAAGTATTGACGCTGATACTGAGAAGGAATGCCAACGGGTTTTGCACAAGACCATTAAGAAAGCCACCGAAGATATGGAAAAGTTCCGTTTCAACACGATGCTGGCGGCATTAATGGAGTATACTAATATGTTTAGCAAGGTACTTGATAATGGTTCTATCTCCAGCGTTGCCTGGGCTGAAGCTATGAAAACGCTATTGATTTTGCTAGCCCCTTCGGCTCCGCATATGGCGGAGGAACTCTGGGTGCAGCTCGGGCACCCGTATAGCATACATCAGCAAATTTGGCCGAAATGGGATAAGGCGCTGGCTGCCGACGAGGAAGTTACCCTGGTTATCCAGGTTAATGGTAAGCTCAGGGATAAACTGCCGGCGCCGGTGAATATTACCGAGGACGAAGCCAGAAAGCTTGCTTTTGGGCAGGAGCGAATAAGGAGTTATATTGAAGGTAAAACTGTTGCTAAAATCGTCTACGTACCGGGCAAGCTGCTGAATATCGTGCTGAAGTAAGCTGTGAGTGGCATTAAATGCGGTGCGCCCTGAAAAATACGATTAAAGAGGTGTAATTATGCTGGAAGCTTTGCTGACCGGGAAACAGAAGGCGTTGCGAGAAGAAGTGAGGCGTTACGTGAAATCGGTACCGAAGCAGTTATTGCTGGATATGGACGCCGATAAGATCAGGTATCCACGGGAATATGTGACCGGGCTGGCCAAGAAAAAACTGTTGGGGCTAAGGTTTTCACCCGAGTATGGAGGCAGGGGTTTGAAATGGGTTGATGAAATCATTGCGCTGGAAGAGATCGGAGTGCTGGGGATGTCGTTAGGTTGCCTTTTCTCCCTGGTCAGTATAGTGGGTGAGGCACTGGACGTTTTTGGTACTGAACAACAAAAAAAGAAATACCTGGGGCCTTTATTAAAAGGCCAGATTTTCTGTGCCGAAGCTTTAACTGAACCAAGAGGTGGTTCGGATTTTTTCGGCGCTACTACAACGGCCGTTAAAAAGGGTGATTATTACATATTGAATGGGCAAAAAAGGTTCGTAGTTGGGGCGGAGGGAGCGGATATTTTCCTTGTCTATGCCAGGACTGAAGGTGCAGCAGGAAAATCGATAAGCGCTTTTGTGGTTGAGAGGGATATGGGAGTAGAGGCGAAATATATCTATGGGTTACTGGGTACTCGCGGTGGCGGTGCGGGGAGGCTGGTATTTAAAAATACCAGGGTGCCCGGGGAGAACCTGATCCTGGGCTTAAACAGGGGCGCCGACGTATTTAACCAGATGATGATTCCGGAGAGGATGACTTCTGCTGCCGGAGCAGTGGGACTGGCCAGGGCTGCACTTGAACTGGCAACTAAATATAGCGACAAGCGGAAGGCCTTCGGACGCAAAATACGTGAATTTGAGGGGGTCAGCTTCAGAATTGCCGACAGTATCACCAAGCTTGATGCAGCCAGTACCCTGGTTTATGGTGCGGCCGTTACGGTAGATGCTATGGGCAGCACGGGTTATTCACGCAGGCTGGTATCGGAAGCAAAAAGGTTTGCCACTGAAGCGGCCTGGGAGATTATTAACAATGCGATGCAGGTAGTGGGCGGCATCGGATATACCAATGTATACCCGCTGGAAAAAATGCTCAGGGATGCCAGGCTTTCAATTATCTGGACGGGCACCAGCGAAATTATGAATCTAATCATACAACATGAGTATTACCGTGAAACTCTGGCGCCGGCCGATAAAGTCCGTAATGTGGAGGAGGATGCGCAGGAAGCGCACGCCATCGATGAGAAAATATATGAGTGAAAAAGACAGTTGAAATTCGCAGGTTCGTGGTCGTAGGTTTGCTGTATAATATCGAAGATAAAATTATCAAGCTGCGCAGCCGGATTGCGAGGGCATGTACGAGAAGCTGTAGAGATTTAGCTGAAGTAAAAGTCATAGCTGTTACAAAGAACTTTTCCTCCGCTGTGGTCCGTGACGCGATCCAATGTGGTTTGAGAGATTTCGGGGAAAACAGGGTACGGGAAGTATATACCAAGTATAAGGAATTGGATGATATACGGCCGCTCATCAGGCTGCACTTTATCGGGCACCTGCAAACCAATAAGGTTAAGGACGCGCTGGAAACTGTTGACATAATACACAGCATTGACACACTACGGTTGGCGCAGGTGATAAATGAACGGGCAGCGAAAAAAGCGCCGGTTCTTATACAGGTTAACGTCACAGGGGAAGAAACTAAATATGGCTTTTCAATAAATGAGATAGGTACTGCGGTCAGTCAAATCAGCAGAATGCCCAACATAGAGGTCTTGGGACTCATGACGGTTGCCCCCCTGGTTGCTGACCCACAGGACGTAAGGCCAGTTTTTATTAGGTTGAAGAAGTTAAATACCTCGTACGGGTTTAAGGAGCTTTCCATGGGCATGACCGATGATTTCGAGGTAGCAATTGAAGAGGGGGCTACCATGGTGAGGATAGGGCGGGCCATCTTTGGTGAAAGGAGCTGACGTATGAAAATAGCCATAATTGGTGGGGGAACGATGGGCGGAGCGATGGTGAAAAGCCTGTTACGCAGGAGGCTGGTCACCAAACAAGATATTGTGGTGAGCGATGTTATGCCCGAGTGCCGCGCTCTATTGAATAAAAGATATGGTGTTAAAGTGACAGATGATAATGCCGCTGCTGTGAACGGGGCTGATGTAGTCATCCTGGCGGTCAAGCCGCAGGAAATAATTGCGGTAGCGGGGCAGATAGCCAAGCAATTAAAATCGCAGTTGGTGATCTCCATAGCTGCTGGCATTAACCTGCAAGATCTTTATCAGCAGCTTAATTACAGGGCTGTAGTGCGTGCTATGCCGAATACCCCCGCGCAGGTTGGTAAAGGTATGACAGCCTGGACTGCCAGCCAAGAATTATCGAAGCAACAATATGCGGTAGCCAGGTTGGTATTGACAGCGATGGGAGAAGAGCAGTATTTCGCGGAGGAAAAATATATAGATATGGCCACCGCAATCAGCGGCAGCGGCCCGGCTTATGTATTCCTGTTTATTGAATCACTTATCGATGCAGGTGTCCATATTGGTTTGCCCCGGAATATTGCCCAGAAACTTGTTATTGAGACTATTGTGGGATCGGCTGAAGCAATGAAAAAAATGGCCAGGCATCCGGCTGAGCTAAAAAATATGGTTACCTCGCCGGGCGGCACCACTACTGAGGCCTTGCTGCATCTTGAAAGCGGTGGATTGAGATCGCTTCTTATCAATGCGGTAGCCGCAGCCTATAACAAAGCTAAAAACCTGGGCGTTAAGTGAACAGGCAGATGCGGATCCCGCTAATTAATTCTCTGCAGGTTTACGGCAATAAATTACTGTGCTCTTGGGGAAAACGTGGTTGAGGCCACCTTCAATCCATTTCGTATATTTGTGGCCTGAATATATATCCCACACTAAGAATTTGTAATACAAAGACGGGATAAGGGCCTTTTCATTCTTAAGCCCGAATATACCTTTGACCCACCAGTAGGCTGAGTGCAGCGCATGCTTATATCTGATGGCATAAATATCCAGGTTGAATTTCCTGAGTAAATCCAGTATATCCCGCTGTTTATATATCCTGATATGGCCGCCGGGAGCATTGTGATAATCATCAGATATTTTCCAGCAGATAGATTCCGCGAAGTGAGAAGGTACGCTGACTGCCAGTACGCCGCCGGGTTTTAAAACGCGGTTTAACTCGGATACCGCTTTATCATCATCCGGTATGTGCTCCAGGACTTCAGAGCAGATCACCTTATGAAACTCTGCATCAGCGAAAGGAAGGCTGGTTACGCTCCCCGCAACCATATGCCAGGATCCGGCAGTCTCCTTTTTTTCATCCATCTGGTAAAGCATGCAACTGGCCTTTTGCAGGCTCGCTATATCAAGATCCAGGGCCACCGATGATCCCTTGTTGGCCTTACACATCTGCCAGATGTGACGTCCGCCGCCACAACCGGCATCCAACATTAATTCACCACCCTTGATCTGTAATAGATCAAGGTCAATGGTTAACATGAATAGTATATCTTCCGGAAGCTACTTTTAGGCGGGTGTCTTCCCGGGGTGAAGTTTCTTCCATTTATCCAGGAGTTGATCTTTGGATTCCTTATGGCCGGGATCAAGGACACAGCAGTCCACCGGGCAGACTTCGACGCATTTTGGCTTATCAAACCAGCCTATGCATTCTGTGCATTTGGCTGCATCAATTACATATATGGTCTCCCCTTCTTTTATTGCTTCATTCTTACATTCTGCTTCACAGGCGCCGCAACTGATACAATCGTCAGTGATTTTGTAAGCCATTTTTCTTAGAACCTCCAGATTCAATAATTTTGATTTTAACCGCAATTAAGCGAAATAGGCTACTAAATTATATCTGTATTCAGGGCTATTTACGGTAACAGCTTCTTTTTTAAAGCCGCGCTTACGTGCGCAGGAACCATATCATCGAGGTTGCCACCCAGCGTGATAATCTCTTTTAATAAACTTGAGCTTAAGAATTGGTACCTTAAATTGGCCATAAAGCAGACTAACTCTATATCGGGAGCAAGCTTCTTATTCATGAGCGCCATTTCAAATTCACGCTCGAAATCGGAACTGGCCCGTAAACCGCGGACAAGTACCTGGGCCTTGGCTTGCCTGGCAAATTCAATAGTTATGCCGGAATAGGCTATTACCTGCACGTTCTTATAATCCACTATAGCCTTGCATGCAAGTTCCACTCTCTCATCAACAGAAAACAGCAGCGACTTGTGAGGTATATCGTAAACACCTAAAATAACCTTTTCGAATATGGATGATGCTCTCTTTACAATATCGAGGTGTCCATTGGTGATGGGGTCAAAGCTGCCCGGGTATATAGCAGTAGTCAAGATGCAACCTCCTTCTGGTATATTGAAATGCCGGTATCACCATACCTCTTTTCTTTAATCTTCGCTAAACTGCCATACTGCTGTTCAAGGGTAGAACGTGAGGCATGAGATACCAAAATTGTAGATTCATCAGATATAAGGTGGGATTTAGATAGAAACCCTATCAGGGCGCCAAGCGATGTGTCGGCATAGGGAGGATCAAGAAAAACCAGGTCATAGTTATTTTCTAAGAATCCGAGAGCTTTCATAACAGGGCAACAGTATACATGAGCTTTGTCCAAAAATCTCGTTTTTACGAGGTTTTGTTTAATAATCTGGCAACATTTATTATTCTGATCGACAAAATCAATCCATCCCATATCACGACTGAGTGCCTCAATACCCAGTGCACCGCTGCCCGCAAATAAATCTAATCCTCTATCCCAGTTGTTGGCAACTGCATCAAGCATCGAGAATATAGCCCCCCTTACTTTGTCTGTAGTCGGGCGCACTAACATGCCCGGCAAAGTATTAAGTATGTGTCCTTTAGCTGAACCGCCAGTAATACGCATTTTAGCTGATGTTCAATAGCAACACCGGGTGAAATAATAATTCAAGCTCTAATTATAATACCCTGCATTATCCGTAAGTCAAACATTAATGAACCTATTTTGACAACTTTTTATCAGTTGTAATATACTAACGAACGGTTTTTACAGAGGAGACCTTATAGAGTGCTCGAACAGTACGGTTACGTTGGAATCCTGCTAATAGTTGCCATCCTTTTCACTGTTACTATCCCGCTTTTGCCCATCCTATTAAAGGCGATTGGTTTGATTCCCCAGAAAAAAAATCCAACTAAATCCAGCCAGTACGAATGCGGAATGCAGACGATCGGGAAAACCTGGGTTCAATACAATTTCAGATACTATTTCTTGGCCGTTTTATTCGTTCTTCTGGATATGCTGACAATATTCCTGTATCCATGGGCAGTTAATATTAAAGAACTCGGCGTTGGCGGGCTTGCCGCGGTAGGCATATTCCTGATCATTCTTACGGTTGGATATGTTTATGCCTGGCGCAAAGGAGCCCTGGAATGGAAATAATCAGGCCGGATGTTTTCACCCCGCAGGAAGCGGACCAGGCCGAGGGGCAGTTAATTAACTCGTTCTTTGATAATTGCACCAGCCAGTTTCCGGATCCCGCTAAATGGATAGATGAGGAAATTCACCGCAATATCCTTCTGACCACTGTAGATATTGCGATTGCCTGGGCCAGGCAGAGGTCCATTTTCCCGCTGATGTTTGGCCTGGCCTGCTGCGCATTTGAGATGATAGGTATGGCAGCCTCCCGTTTTGATGTTTCACGTTTTGGTATGGATATCTTCCGCTGGTCTCCGCGCCAGGCAGATTTGATGATTGTCGCCGGCACGGTAACCTGGAAAATGGCGCCTGCTATAAGGATGGTCTATGACCAGATGGCGGAACCTAAATGGGTAATCGCCATGGGGGCCTGCGCTGTCAGCGGAGGCACTTTCAGGGAGTCTTACAGTGTAGTGCCAGGTGTAAACCGGATCCTCCCGGTTGATGTATATATACCCGGTTGCCCTCCGCGGCCTGAAGGTTTGATTTACGGTATAACACGGCTACACGCAAAAATGATCAAAGGTACCATAGATAATCCCAACCTGTCATTGAAATAGTTTCCAGGACGGTATTTAAGTAAAATGACTTTAGCACTTAATGGCGAAGAAATCGGCAAGAAATTAGCCGAAGCATTTCCCGCTGCGGTAGTATCGAGCGACAAGTTGAATGTGCTTGTTGACAGCAAGCATTTGCAGCCGGTGGCTGAATACTTGAAAAACACCTCGGGCCTGGAGTTTGATTATCTTACATTTGTAACTGCGACCGATTACTTAGATTATTTGGAGATCGTTTACAGGCTGGTTTCGTTGAAAAACAATCATAGCCTTATTTTAAAGACACGTTGTCATACCAGGGATAATCCGGTAGTGCCAACGGTGGTTAATACATGGCGGGCTGCTTATTACCAGGAACGTGAAATATTTGATCTTTTAGGCATTAGATTTGAAGGCCATCCGGATATGAGGCGGCTGCTTTTATGGGAAGGATTCCAGGGTCACCCGCTGCGGAGGGATTACTTGTAAGATGCCGATCAAGACCGAGCCGTTTTATTTAAATATTGGCCCGCAGCACCCATCAACGCATGGCGTTTTCAGGCTGAGGGTAGCCTTAGATGGCGAGGTGGTTGTAGGTGTTGAACCCATTATAGGATATCTTCACCGCGGCATTGAAAAACTGGCCGAAACGAGGACTTATACTCAGACTATCCCCTTCACTGACAGGTTGGATTACCTGTCTTCCATGACCAACAATCTCGCTTACTGCCTGGCGGTAGAAAAACTGGGCGGCCTTAAAGTCCCGGAGCGGGCTGAATACATCAGGGTCATTTTTTCGGAGATCATGCGCATCTCAAGCCACATGATGGCAGTAGGATTCTTCTTAAATGATCTGGGCGCAATGATGACACCGGTGCTGTATATGTGGCGTGAGCGCGAGAAGATCATGGACATGTTCGAGATGGTCTGCGGTCAGCGCCTTCTTTACAACTACATGCGTATTGGCGGTGTCAGCCAGAACCTGCCGGATGATTTTATGCCGGCCGTGAAGAAATTTTTAGCGGAAATGCCCAAATATATCGATGAATATGACCAATTGTTAGCACAGAATGAGATTTTGCTGGCCCGTAGCAAAGGCGTAGGGATTCTGTCTAAGGATACGGCAATTGGAATCGGCGCCAGCGGCCCTGTTTTGCGTGCCAGCGGAGTTAAGTGGGATATCCGCAAAATGGATCCTTATTCAATCTATGAAAGGTTCGATTTTGAGGTTCCCACCGGTGATACCGGTGATTGCTATGACCGTTACTGGGTACGCATGCTGGAGATCCGGCAAAGCGTCCGTATACTTGAACAGGCCATTGCCCAGATACCCGAAAAGGGTGCTGTATGTGCAGATGTACCACAATTTTTCAGGCCGCCCCGGGGTGAAGCTTACGGTTACTTGGAAGGTCCCAAGGGCAACATTGGTTTTTATATAGTAAGTGATGGATCCATCGCTCCCTACCGTTTGCATATATATCCGCCTACGCTTATCAACATTACCGCTCTTAGTGATATGGTTATCGGGTGGAAAGTAGCTGATTTGATAATTATTTTCGGCAGCATCGACGTCGTGCTGGGAGAGATAGACCGATGACTTTGCTTGAGCAGTTTCAATTATTGTTGAAGAACGCTAATTGGCCGGATTGGGCTGTATATCTAACACCGGCTATAGCAGGCATACTGCTGATTCTTGTTTTTGTTCTGACCATCATCATAGTTTTTATCTGGTGGGAGAGGCGTTTACTGGGCCGTTTCCAGCTACGCACTGGCCCGAACCGCTGCGGCCCTGAAGGCATATTTCAGCCTATTGCCACGGCCATTAAAATCCTGCTGAAAGAGGACATAGTCCCCGATAAAGCTGATAAACTGCTACACTTCGTGGCGCCGATTATCGTTTTTGTGCCAATCCTGATGCTTTTCGCAGTTATCCCTGTCGGCGAAGGCGCGATCCTGGTTGATTTAAATATAGGTATCATTTATATAATTGCCATCAGTTCAATCTCCGTAATTGGTATTTTTATGGCCTCCTGGGCGTCCAATAATAAATATTCATTAATTGCCGGCATGCGAGCTATCGCTCAAATGGTTAGCTATGAATTGCCGGTTGTCCTGTCAATTGTGGGAGTAGCGCTGGTGGCAGGGTCCTTTTCCATGCTAAAAATAGTTGAAGCGCAGGGCATCCCATATATTTTGCAGCAGCCGCTGGGATTCATCATATTTTTCCTGGGTGCGTTGGCTGAAATGAACCGCTCACCTTTCGATTTGTTAGAAGCTGATTCAGAAATAGTCGCCGGGTACCATATTGAATATTCAGGCATGAAATTTGCCATGTTCTACCTGGGTGAATATGGTATAGTGCTGGCTTACGCGGGTATCATGGCCACGCTATTTTTGGGCGGCTGGCAGGGACCATTGCTGCCTCCTATCGTGTGGTTCCTGATTAAAGTAGTCATAATTTTTAGTTTTATCATATGGATGCGTGCTACTTTGCCAAGGCTCAGGGTTGATCAACTAATGTCTTTTGCCTGGAAGTTTTTACTTCCTATGGCGGTGATTAACCTGGTTATTATTGCAGTCGAGGTGCTGGTGTTGCCGCTATCCATGCAGTGGCTGATAATAATATTGAATTTTGGCTTTGCCGCAGCCCTGATCCTGCTATGGTCCAAGCTATTTACTTTAGGAGGTGGCAGGGTTGAAGTTTGAACGCTATGGAATAGGCATTGCTAAAGGAATGGCACTGACATTCAGGCATCTTTTCAGGTCTCCGATTACTATCCAGTATCCTGATGAGAAGTTGGTTACTTCCAGGAGAATACGCGGCAATGAGCTTGTCTGGTTCCCTGAGAAATGCACCGGTTGTGCCACCTGTGCCAAGAGCTGTCCCCAGGGCAATATAGTGATCAGCACGCACAGGGGCGAAGGCAGCAAATTTGAAGTAGACATATTTGAAATTGACTCTGGCCGTTGTATATTCTGTGGTCTCTGCGTTGAGTCCTGCCCATATGACGCCCTGGCCATGGGATTGAGTTATGAATGTGCAAAATACCGCAGGGGCGATTTAATACTCAGCAAGGAGAAGCTGGCCGTTTCAGCCAACCACCAGCCGAGCGCCTATTACAGGCCCCAGTTTGAAGATAAATTGCCGAAGCAGAGCCTGTTGCTTTATAACCAGGCTGAGGGCGGCCAAAAATTGAAATTCCTGCCGCTGAGTAAACGCAAGAGGGGATCCGGTGCTTGAGATAGTATTTTATCTGTTTGCCGCGATAGCCCTGGTATCGGCTATTGCTGTGATTGCAGTACGTGATCTATTCCGTGCCGCGTTATGCTTGATCCTGCTTTTCATGACCGTAGCAGGTATTTACCTGTTGTTGCAGGCGGATTTCCTGGCCATTGTGCAAATCCTGATATATGTAGGAGCTATCTCCATACTGATAATTGTGGCCATAATGCTTACCAGGGATGCTCGGCAGGGGCAGCCTGCGGGCAGGCTGAAATACTTTGCGGCTATAGTATCGGCTCTTTTGCTGGGCACTGTTTTATTGGGGATACTCAATACCGCGTTTAGCATGCCTGATAGTGCCCCCTGGCAGGAAACGATCAAGCCGTTGGGGAAAGCGTTATTTGGAGACAGCGGTTACCTGTTAACAGTTGAAATCGCGGCCGTGATGCTGCTTTCAGCCATACTCGGTGCGATTGCGGTGATCAGGGAGAAATGATGTTCAGCGTCGGATTGGATCAATACCTTATATTATCTGCCCTATTATTTTGCATCGGTTTATTCGGCGTTCTTACCCAGAGGAACGTTATTAAAATAATTATGTGCCTGGAAATAATGCTGAATGCTGTAAACATTTCGTTAATAGCCTTTTCGCGATATGTTACCCCGGTCACTTTGACGGGCCAGATATTTGCCATATTTGTTATGGTAGTTGCTGCTGCCGAGGTGGCAGTGGGGATCGCTATTATTTTCGCGATTTACAGGGAGCGCGAAAGCGTAGATATTGAGAATTTCGATATTCTGAAGTGGTAATGTAATGTGGGTTCAAGTTAAAAGCGCGCCAAATCTTATGATTGCCGAAATGTGGAAGGAGTTCTTCGAAGGGGAAGGCATACCTACCAGGATATTGCCTGACGCCGAGAAATTGGAAATGAAGGAATCGGTCCCTTATAAGATCTTTGTTTCCCAAGAGCGGGTCCATGTCATAGAGGAGGTATTAAGGAAACTATAATGCCGACACAGGTTCCCTGGCTTATTTTTTTATTGCCCTTTATAGCCTTTTTATTTATATCCCTGGTACTGAGGCCGTTCCTGAATAAGAGGCCCAGGCTCGGTGGTTACGTAACCATAGGCGCTGTGGGGATTTCTTGTGCCCTCTCGCTATGGGTTTTGGGCGCGGTGATTTCTGCGCCGGGGCATATACTGCTTATCGATGATATTGAGTGGGCTGTCATAGGGAACCTGAACATCCATATAGGAGTCCTGGTGGATGCCCTTACTGCTGTAATGGTCGTTGTAGTGACCTTTGTAAGCTTAATGGTCCAGGTCTATTCACAGGGATACATGAAAGGTGACCCCGGATACCTCAGGTATTACGCCTTTATGTCACTGTTCACAGCCTGTATGCTGGGACTGGTGCTGGCCAATAATATACTCTTCATGTTCATTTTCTGGGAAGGTGTCGGATTAGGTTCCTACCTGCTGATAGGCTTCTGGTTCCACAAGGCCTCGGCAGCTAACGCGGCCAAGAAGGCCTTCATCGTCACGCGGTTAGGTGACTTCGGATTCCTGGCCGCCATACTTATTCTATATGCTCAGACGGGTACTTTTGATACTGAAACACTCTATAAGCTGGTTGCGGCCGGGACACTGGCAGGCACGACTCTGACCTGGGTAGCGATTGGTATATTCTCCGGTGCGGCGGGCAAATCTGCCCAATTTCCCCTGCATGTGTGGTTACCGGATGCAATGGAGGGTCCTACTCCGGTCAGCGCGTTAATACATGCCGCGACGATGGTGGCGGCAGGCGTATTCCTGGTGGCTCGATTCTACCCGCTTTTTGAGCATTCTTCTGAAGCATTAGCCACCGTGGCCATCATCGGCGCTTTCACCGCGATATTTGCCGCCAGCATGGGCCTGGTTATGCATGATATTAAGCGGGTGCTGGCTTACTCTACCATCAGCCAATTGGGATATATGATGCTGGGCCTGGGTGTGGGAGGGGTGGCCATTGGCATTTTCCACCTCTTTACCCATGCATTTTTTAAAGCATTGTTATTCCTTGGTTCGGGCAGCGTCAATCATGGTACCGGCACATTTGACATGAGATTGATGGGCGGTTTGAGGAAAGCCATGCCCTGGACCTACATTACTTTTTTAATCGGCTCCTTGAGCCTGGCGGGCATCTGGCCCCTGGCCGGGTTCTGGAGCAAAGATGAGATACTTGTGGCTGCCTTTGGCAACAATCCGGTTTTGTTTGGCCTGGCCATGGTCACCGTGTTTATGACAGCATTTTATATGTTCAGGGCTGTATTTTTGACCTTTCATGGCGAGTACAGGGGTGGCGCGCAGCCCGAACATGCAGGCCATAGTGATTCTCACTCCCAGGGGCCTCATGAATCCCCAGGGGTAATGCTAATACCACTGGTAATCCTGGCGGTGCTTGCGGTATGCGCAGGCTGGATAAATGTCACAGGCTTTTTCAGCCAGTTAATGGGACACGGCGAGGCTGAAGGGGCAGGTTTCTTAACTGGATTTTTCGGCGTCTTAGCTCACCCCTTGCCGCTAATATCCTTGATTGTGGCTATTTTAGGTATATTCCTGGCCTATGCCATGTACTGCGCCAGGTGGGTTTCAGCGGAAAAAATCGGCAGTGCGTTCAAGCCCGTATATATCATGCTTTCAAGGAAATATTGGCTGGATGAGTTGTATGAAAATGTAATTGTTAAAACGATACTGTATAACGGCATTTTTAAGGTAATGGCTATGTTTGACTCAAGTGTTATCGACGGGACTGTCAACGGCGCAGCCCGGGGTACCGCTGCCGCGGGCGCTGCTTTGCGCAAACTGCAAACAGGACAGACACAATTATACGCGATCTCTATTGCCATAGGCGCAGTTGCTATTGCAGTCTGTGTATATTTATTCAGCTGAGGTATATGGTTTTGAATCTGAATTTGTTAAGCTGGATCATATTTCTGCCGGTTATCGGCTTAGTGGTTATTGCCCTTATGCCGAAACAGGGAGAAAGGACAGTTAAGTGGGTAGCCCTGGTGGCTGCCCTGGCTGCCTTTATACTATCGATTGCGGTGTTTTGGATGTTTGACAGGTCCTCTGCCTCCATAGGGCTTATGCAATTCGAGGAAAAGATCCCATGGATTCCAGCTATTAATTCTTATTACCACCTGGGAGTCGATGGATTAAGCCTGCCATTGGTTATCTTAATGACTTTCCTGGGTGTAGTATCAGTACTTGTTTCGTGGAAGATTCAGCTCAAACCAAAGCAATATTTTATGTGGATATTATTGCTCGAAAGCAGTATATCAGGCGTTTTCTGTTCACTGGATCTGATCTTATTCTTCTTATTCTGGGAACTGGAGTTAATACCGATGTTCTTCCTCATCTCTATATGGGGAAGCGGACGGAAAGAATACGCGGCGTACAAGTACCTGATTTACACCCTGGTAGGCAGCGCTTTCATGCTGGCGGGTATACTGTGCACGTATTTTATTACCCATACCTTCGATATATCCGCGCTGGCAGGCATTCAAATCAGTTCATCCTTCATCCCGCTGTCGGTTTTATTTTTCCTGCTGATGGTAGGATTTGCTATTAAATTGCCGGTCTTCCCACTGCACACCTGGCTGCCGGATGCGCATACTAATGCCCCCACTGCCGCCAGTGTCATACTGGCCGGCGCCCTGCTGAAAATGGGCGGTTACGGCATGATACGTGTTTGCGTGAGCATGCTGCCGCAGGTGGCCGTACAGTATGCCCCAATTATGTGTACGCTGGCTGTAATTGGCATTATCTATGGAGCGGCAGTCACAATCAGGCAGACTGACCTGAAAAGGCTGATTGCATACAGTAGTGTCAGCCACATGGGCTACGTGTTGCTGGGCATATTTGCCTTAAATCAAGTGAGTTTGGTTGGCGCCAGCCTGCAGATGTTCAGCCACGGGGTGATTACAGGGCTATTATTTGCTATGGTAGGTTTGGTTTACGATAAGACCCATACGCGTGACATTAATAACTTGAGCGGACTGGCGCGCCAAATGCCGGTCATAGCAGTTGTTTTCAGCCTTGCCGGATTGGCTTCATTAGGTTTACCGGGCACGGCCGGATTCGCTGCTGAGTTTATAACCTTTGCCGGCAGTTTTGCCAGCGTTACTATAGCCGGGATGAAGATTTTCACCCTGATAGCGGTAATCGGTGTAGTGATAACATCCGGCTACATCCTGTGGATGATTCAGCGGGTCTTTTATGGCTATCCGCTGGAAAAGTACAACGGGGTGGGCGACGCTGATAACGTTGAGATGGTTAGTACCTTTTCTTTTGTAGCGGTCATTATGGCGGTTGGTATTTATCCGGCGATGCTCAGCAACGTCATTAATATGGGCATAATACCTATTGCCAAGCTGATTGGAATATAAATTTATTAGTAATCTGGACGGTTTATGATAATGGATCAGGTTCGGTTTATTGCACCAGAGATCAGCCTGCTGTGTTTTGCCTTATTTATTATCCTGCTTGACCTATTCATCGAGCAAAAGAAAGTGCTGCCCATCATTGCAGTTATGGGGGCATTGGTGTCGCTGGTATTGGTGATAATGCTGTGGGGCGGTCAGAGCGCAGATGCTTTTTCCAGGATGATAGCCATAGATCAGTTCGGGCTATTCTTTAAACTATTGATCCTGACCTCGGTAATTTTGGTTATTATGGCGTCACACCGGTACGTTTTAAAATTCGCGAAATTCCAGGGCGAATACTATGCGCTCCTGATGCTATCGGCAATCGGGCTTATGCTATTAGTCTCCTCCATTAACCTCATTAGCATATTTGTTTCGTTGGAATTAAGCAGTATTTCCCTGTACGTCCTGGTCAGTTTTCTTAAAGACAAGCAGTCGAGTGAAGCCGGGTTAAAATATCTTATACTGGGTGCGGTTGCATCCGCTATTCTCCTTTACGGCATGGCACTGGTATTTGGTATGACAGGCAATACTTGCCTGACATGCATCGCTGAGTATATTAGGGGAATGCCTGCGGATAACCTGGCCGGCACACCGGCTCTCTTAGTTGGCCTGGTTCTGCTGCTAACAGGTTTTGGCTTTAAGATAGCCAGTGTACCTTTCCAGATGTGGGTGCCTGACGTTTATGAAGGTGCCCCCACTCCAATAACCGCATATCTATCGGTTGCGAGCAAAGCGGCTGGTTTTGCTGTCACAGCGCGTGTATTCATGACGGCTTTCGGAATGCCTGCCTGGCTGCATAATGATTGGGCTATGATAATTGCTGTACTTGCCGCTGTAACCATGACTGCGGGTAATTTGGTAGCTATAGTACAGACTAATATTAAAAGGTTGTTCGGGTATTCGAGCATAGCGCAGGCAGGATACCTGATGGTAGGGTTAGCAGCTATGGGAGTAGCTTCACAATCTGACAGCGTGGTAAGAAGCGGGCTGATGTTCTTCCTTTTGAGCTATACACTAACCAACCTGGGGGCCTTCATTGCCATAATTGCCATATCCAATAATATTAACAGCGACAGGATAGATGACTATTCCGGTATGGCGAAACGCTCTCCCATGCTGGCGATAGCTTTAACAATATGCCTGGTATCCCTGACCGGATTGCCGCCTACCGCAGGTTTGATTGCTAAGATCTACATTTTTAGCGGCGCGGTTGACCAGGGCCTGCTATGGCTGGTTATTATCGCGGTGATTAATAGCTGTATTTCCGCCTACTATTATTTCAAGATTGTTAAGGTGATGTGGATGGGTGAGCCGATCAGGCCGGAAAAAGTAACATCATCGTGGCCGGAATGGGTGGCGCTGTCTTTATGTTGCGTAGCAGTAGTGGTCATGGGTGTTATTCCCGGCGCCTTCATCAGCCTGACCCAGGCCGCGGCGAAAATGTTTGGCCTGTAATCAATATTTCCTGGTAGTTGCCGGCCGCCACTTTCTTAGCCGTTTACCGGCTTCCATTTTACTCGTTGTCATGGCGGGCGCCCTATACCCTGTTGCGGGCGGACATAAAGAGCCTGTCTCAAAAGTCCGCCCCTGCGAATACCTTGTAGATGAAGAGACTTAGATTTGACACTATAAAATACCGGTGATAGACTGCTCATTTGTGAAAAGAATAGGTGTTTTATATCATCCAAAAGTCCAAAAAACAGAGCGGTTTGCCCACGATATAGAGAGCTTTTTACAGGATAAAGGTATACAGGCCTGGATTCATTCATCCTGGGACGAAGCCGGAGCCAGGATGTTATTAGACAATTCTGATTTAATAATCAGTGTCGGCGGGGATGGCACCATACTGCGGGTTGCCCGCATAGTATTCCCACTCGGGATACCCATTGTTGGAGTGAACTTTGGTAACCTTGGGTTCATGACAGAGCTTGAAGCCGAGGACGCCATGGATAAATTGGCGCTGATTTTACAGGGTGGCGGCCGGATTGAAGAACGGGCCATGCTCCAGGCACATTTAAGCTCATCAGGCCACACCTATCACGCCTTGAATGATATCGTGGTGGGAAGGGGAAAATATATCCGTCTGATTAACATCCAGGTTTCAATTAATGAAGAGATATTTACCACTTACAGGGCTGATGCGGTAATATTAGCGACGCCGACTGGCAGTACCGGCTACTCTTTAGCCGCCAATGGGCCAATAGTATACCCGGAATCGCGTGACATTATTATGAAAGCTGTCTGCCCTCATTTAAACATGGATAAAGCCATGGTCTTAGACCCGTCCACAAAAATTAGATTGAAGGTCATTACCAACCATGAAGCTATTATCAGCATGGATGGACAGGTAGAGGAACTGCTCAAAAACGGGGATGAGGTGGAAGTATCAGTATGTGATAAAACAACGAAATTCCTGCGTTTACGATCAAGAAATAGCTTTTATGAGACCCTCGTGTCCAAGTTGAAAGGGAAATTCTTATGAATGTAGAGAAAGCAACCATAAATGATGTCAAGCGCATGCATGAACTGGTCAACAAATTTGCCGGGAATGGTGAAATGTTGCCACGCGCGCTCAGTGAAATATATGAAAATCTGCGCGATTATTTTGTGATACGTGACGGAAAAGGTGCTGTAACCGCCTGTGTAGCGTTACATATAAGCTGGGCTGACCTTGCCGAAGTAAAGGCGCTGGCGGTCGCGGAAGATAGCCACAGGCAAGGTATGGGTGCGGCGCTGATAAAATCGTGTATTGAAGAAGCGAAGTCGTTGGGAATTCCCAAGGTTTTTTGCCTTACATACAAACCTGGCTTTTTTAAAAAACAGGGTTTTAAAACGGTGGAAAAAGCGGAATTGCCACGTAAGATCTGGGCCGAGTGCTATAGCTGCCCTAAATTCCCGGACTGCGATGAAGTCGCGCTGGTATGCGACGTACCGCCAGGCCCATGAACAGAGAAAGACTGTTAGCAAGCAAGAATGTCTTTACAGGACAGGCTGTAACTCTCAGGATTGATACTGTAGAGAAGGCCGCCGGCAATACTGCTACCAGGGAAATAGTAGAACACAGAGATTGCATTGCAGTGGTTGTTCTTGATCATGAAAATAACATAATTATGGTAAGGCAATTCAGACGGCCGGCCGGCAAAATGCTCCTGGAAATACCGGCAGGTGGTATGGAAGACGGCGAAGGATTGGCGGATTGTGTCAGGCGTGAATTACAGGAAGAGACCGGGTATCTGCCGGAGACGGTAGTAAGGTTGGGCGGCTTCTATGCTGCCCCGGGATACTGCACAGAGTATATGCACATCTTTCTGGCCACGAATCTAATTGAGAGTCATCTGACGGCCGAAGACACAGACGAGATAGAGGTTGTGCGCGTACCCGTAGCCGATATTATCGGCATGATTAACAATGGTGAGATTTGTGATGCCAAGAGCGTTGCCGGCCTGTTGCAATATATAATGAACGCCCGACGATAGGTCAGATAGTCCTGTAAGCGGCTTTGCCCTGCTCGTAAAGGTCAGCGCCGTAAATATCGTTAATGACTACGGCGGGGAAATTTTCGATCTCCAGTTGAAATATGGCTTCGGCACCAAGATCCGCATACGCAATCACGCGTGCCGTTTTTATAGTCCGGGAAATGAACGCACCGGCTCCACCCACTACCGCCAGATAAATAGCTTTCTTCTTCAACATTTTTGCTTGGATGGATTGAGACCTTTTACCTTTGCCGATCATGCATATCAGCCCCTGATCAAGTAAAGGCCCGGTATATTTATCCATTCTGCTGCTGGTTGTAGGACCTGCTGAACCTATAATCTTACCCGGTTGGGCTGGTGACGGGCCCATATAGTATATAACCTGTCCATTTAAATCCATGGGCAGCCGTCCACCCTTAGTTAATGTGTCGGCCATCCTTTTATGAGAAGCGTCCCGGGCGGTTAACACGGTACCGGATAAAAGCACATTATCGCCGGACTTTAATTCACGGATGTCCTTTTTAGTGAAAGGCAGCACGATAGGTTTGGTTTTCGCAGAGTTAAATGGTTGCTTCATTATGTCTCGAACACCAGCATTGCATATTTACGGCGACCGGCAGGCTGGCTATATGAGAGGGTAATACTTCGACGTGCACAGCCAGGGCTGTTATCTTCCCGCCATAACCCATCGGACCAATGCCCAGTTTATTCACTTTAGACAGGATGTCTTTTTCAAGCCGGGCTATTTCAGGGTCAGCATTTCGGACATTGATTTCCCTTAGAAGCGCCTGCTTGGCCAACAGCATTGTTTTTTCAGTTGTTCCTCCAATGCCGACACCAATTATCAAAGGAGGACAGGCATTGCAGCCATATTTGTCGACAAGGTTAACGATATAGTCCACTATGCCTTCACGTCCCTTTGATGGCGGCATGACTGTAAGCCTGGAGCAGTTCTCAGCGCCTCCGCCCTTGGGCATGGCAACTATCTTTAAACGGTCACCGGGCACAATTTCGGTATGAATTATGGCAGGGGTATTGTCAGCGGTGTTCTCCCGGCTGGAAAATGGCCTGCGAACTATTGATTTACGCAAGTAGCCCTTCTGGTAGCCGGTCTTTACGCCTTTGTTTATGGCCGCGTAAAGTTCGCCGCCCCCAATATGGACATCCTGGCCAAGCTCCAGAAAAATTACGGCCGTACCTGTGTCCTGGCAGAGTGGTAGCTGCTCTTCTTGAGCCACCTTTATATTCGCCAGGATGGTATTCAGCACGCTTCGGCCTTGCGGCGATTGCTCTATTCTTCTGGCACGTTTAATCGAAGCAGCAACATCTAAAGGTAAATAGATACACGCATTTTGAAAGAGGGAAGCAACGGTCTCAGTGATAGTGGAACACTGTATGCTGCGCATAATACTGATTATCGGAAAGCCGGGTTAAAATATTTACCTGTAGA
>CAIYTC010000189.1 GCA_903929005.1 uncultured Dehalococcoidia bacterium
CATAACAACCTCCATAGCCCGGTGATAGTCCCGCTGCACTTTCAGGTTGCATACCCGGCAGTAGCGCTGTGTCGTTGCAATCAGCTGGTGGCCCAGCAGATCCTGTATGGTTGACAGCCCCGTATCAGCGTTGAGAAGCTGAGTGGCCATGGTGTGTCGCAACTGGTGACAGGATACTTTCAAACCGGCCTTGCCACTGTAATACTCAATCCGCTTTTGAATCCCCCGTACCGAGATGGGGCTGCCCCGGCATATGCCCTTCTCAACCAGAAACAGGCCTTTTGACCGCGTCGGCGGTCGGTGGCTCAGATACTCAACCAGTGTCTGGTGGGCATCCGAGCTGATATACACAACGCGGTCCCTGCCGCCTTTGCCCTGGTGTACAAAAATTTTATTGCCCTTCAGATCAACGGCTCCCACAGTTAACCGGGATACCTCTTCAACCCGCAAACCGGTTCTGAGCATGAGCATAAATACCGCCCGATCCCGGCGTGTCTTGATAACCTCAAAGAGCTTTATCACCTCATCATCGTTGAGAAACCGGGGCAGCGGTTGCGGCAATCGCAGACAGTAACCCTTGCGCACGGGGTTTGCCACCTTCAGGGCATCCTCCCGCTCAAGATACTCATAAAAAGCACGCACACAGCTGATATGACAGTTGATGGTTTTGGGCTTGGATTTTTTACTAATAAGATGGTCCACATAATCCACCAGATTATCTCGCGTTACCTGCTCAAGGGGTACGTCAATCCACAGTACAAACTGCTTCAGCTTGTTCATGTAGCCCTTGATTGTCTGGGCCGAGCAGTTGCGCCGCTTCAGATGACGCCGGTAATCTATGATTGCATTAGTAATGTCCATCGATGCCCTCCTGCTCAATAATGGCCATGGCACGGAAGTATTCCTCTTCGCGACTTTTGTCCGTGAGCCGGGCATAGCGCCGGGTCATTTCAATGCGCGTGTGCCCCAGAAGCGGCTGCAGACATTCCAGCCGCATGCCGGCATTAAGAAGCTCGCTGGCAAAACTGTGACGCAACCGATGCAGCGTATAACCCTGGTCGGGCAAGCCTGCCTTACGCACATACTTCATAAAAACACTGCGGGCTGCGGCATAGGTAAGCCTGGGGTTTTGTTTGCTGTAAAATAAAAACGGCTGGGCGGCATCCCGTTTTTGCAGCCACTGCTCAAGGGCCTGCCGGGCATCGTCGCTAAAGTACACCACCCGCCCGATGCCGGTCTTGCGGGCTTCATAAATCAAAATTTTCTTCTCAGACATGACAATATCCTGCACTCTGGTGTTGAGCAGTTCCCCGATCCGCATCCCGGTGCGCAGCAACAGCAGAATCAGTGCGCGGTCTCTAACATGGGCGATAAAACCGATCAACTGTCTTAAGCCTTCTGGATCTATGGCCCGCGGCAGCACATCCGGAAGCTTCAGCCGTATCTTATGTGCCAGCACCTTCTCCTGCATCCGGCCTTCATCAACCAAAAATCGAAAAAATGTATTGAGCGTAATAAGTTGAAGTCGTACCGTGCTCATCTTTGCCCCACGGTCCTGCTGTAGCTCAATAAAGGCCTCTACATCCTGATGGGTGGCCTCCTGCAGGGTTGTCGTGCCTTTTTGCTGTATGAACCGCAGGAAAAATTTGACCACCATATAGACTGACTGGAGTGTACTTGCCCGGCACTGCTGGCGGTATTTGTGTTGCAGATACAGCTTAACAACCTCTTTTTCTGGCAGGTCGCTCTGAGCCAAATGCTGCATGAGCTTCTCTAAACAACAATGTCTCTCCTGTTGTTGAAAGTCTATGGCGGGATGTTTATGCTGAAAAGATGTTAGCCTCGGTATTGCAAACTGATCTGGTGCAGATACGCCGGGTTGGCCGTTTAGCCGTTGGTTAAGATTTGATGCAGTAATATTGATTGGTATGTACGGGACGTTTATTGGTATCATTTCCATCTCCTTTTCTATTTCCATAGAAAAATCAGATAGATAATGACACCTTGGCTCTACTTGTCAATTATCGTTTTGTTACGTGTAGTGACACGTAATGTTGAATTTTACTGAGCAACCCACAACCACTACATATTGAAAATCCACATGTAGTAAAGAATCAAACTATTTGCTACAGCACCTCGAATTGCAGCTCAGGAACAGGTGGGCCGGAAAGTTACCTGTCCTGAAACGAGAAGGACAGCGGGGCTGCCGGTAAAAAGATGATTTGCCA
>CAIYTC010000190.1 GCA_903929005.1 uncultured Dehalococcoidia bacterium
AAGCCCCCTTGCTACTGCATGCACACGTTCCCTTGATGTCATATTATTCTTCATTCTTTAAAGCATCCTTCCCCGCTTTTTCAGATAAACGTTATTAAACCGGAGAGTGACAATTTCATTAGCCCCTGCTTGAAAGCGCACTGACCCCTCCGGCCCATGGTCTATATCTTCCCTGGTCGTTTCATCCAGCCTGGTTCTATAGATTGACTTGAAGGGGAAAACCGCTTTGAGACGGACGTCAATCGTTGCAGAGGTGATATTATATCCGCGCACGATCATGCCATTTCCATCCTCCGCAACTTTTACAGCTGTAATGATAAAAGCGGCCGGTTCAACCTGTAAGAAAGAACTGGCGCCTGGGATTTTGCCGGGATGTGGGAGCCCGATTACCGCTCTTAACGGGGCGTTGAATTCATAAGCGTGCCTGTATGCATCCCGCCAGGTACCTTTATGCGGGATAATTGAGTAATCGAAACTGTAAGTGCCGTGCATCTGCGCCAGCGGGGTTGCTCTGAAGGGTGGACCGGCATGACCTTTTCTCACCGGCAGGTTATCCAGCGAAAGCCATCCCACGCAACGCAGCAGTGTCAGTGCGATATCAGTACCCCGGCCAACCTGTATCGCCTCGGCTTCGCGCAAGCCGCGGTTGGCGACCATCAGGCTAAGACTGCCGTCTGAAATATCAATAAAACACCGCTGAGGATGCGCGGGCGCCGGTTGTTCAATCCAGCTATCATCGTGCACAGGCAAATCCAGGGGCCGGCTGACGACCTCAAAGTGCCCATCGTAATCAGCTTTGCTTACGTTAAACGGGACGGTGAAATGTACCCTCAACCGGTGGTCACTGCAGCTGTTGGTTATGGAGGTTGAGATATCCACACGTTCCACTCCGTTGACCAGTGTGGCGCGTATCAGAATCTCGAGCGGGTCCGTCTCCGGGCTTCTCGATTGCCGCGTAGTCGTGAGCGCTTTCGGCACGGGCATGACCATGTCTATCTCCAGGTTTTGTGAGGTGGCACCTTTGTTAACGGAAATAGAGCGAACTTGAGCATCCTTCTGAGAATCTATCAGGCTGTCGTCGACGGGCGGGCAATAACTGTACATGTCACCGCAGTCACCCCCGTCCACGAACTTGTTAAGAGAATTAAAAGTGCTGCCGGTCCTTTTATCCAAAAGCGTCAATAAACCCGTAGCCGGTTGTGCTTCCAGCCTAAAGTATGCATTCTCTATATGCGCCGGGCCGCTCACCGCTGGATGAGGAACCGCGTGAATCTTTCTTATCCAGCAGGTCCTATAACCGTTGCCGGGCACATCCTCAGCTACAAACTCGATAAGAGACGGCTTGACCAATGCAGCGTTCACATTGAAGGTTGTAATAGAAGTGTCTGCCAGGCGCCGGGTGATCTCCTCCTCCCAGTTCTTAAGCATGGGACTGCCGGTATCATCCATAATAAAATCCAGGCCAAGTTCGTCGCCGGAGCGTTTTATCAGCAGGTTATGAACCATAATGCCGTGGGTGGAACCTTCCAGGGCTGCCCCGGATAGCGCTACCAGCCCATCCCATCCCACCGTTGTATTTAGCATTTGATGACGCAGGCCGCGCTCTTTAAGCTGGCAGGGGATAATTCGGCCCGTATTATCTGTAATCTCAATCCAGGTGCTATCATCGTCAAGGATAACCTCCACCTGTACCGCATCCGACCGGGGCCCGGCAAGCGGGTTGAAAACAGTGACGGAAAAATCGGGCCGGGAGTCCATGGGCGGGCACTGTGTGTCGATCTGCGGCATGATAATATCCAGGGATTGTTGGTTTAACGCCTTTGCCAGTTGTTCAACCTGGTCGAATCTGGGCTTCAGTTCTTCTACGACCTGGTCTATGGAACTTGCGCAGATAGAGTCGTGCGGATGGCACTGCATCAGCATCCGCCAGGCGTGACGCACCAGAGGTTGCAGATTTGTTATATTTGCCGTGTATTCAGCCTGGTTTTCCGGCACCGCTGAAATGAGTTCAGCGTATGCGCTTAGTGGCTCGGTCCATTGCTCCAGCAGCGTCTCGCAATCGTGGTTTCTCTGCTTGACCCGGTTGTGCAGTGCAAGGGTGCCGGTAAGCAGGGGTTGGCGCTTGCTGCAGCGCAGTTCACCCCGTACCAGCGGCGGCTCAACGGTTGTGTCAGAAATAGCCTTGAGAACGGCGTCAATATAAGCGGGTAAGTTAGAATGCAGGAACCGGTGCTCGGGCAGCGCAGAATTAAGGCGGGCCAGCGCAGCGGTTGTCTCCGCGCGCGGTTCAATATGATCGGTGCCCTGCATGAGCAACAGGTGGCCTGTTTGGCTGAAGGGCAGCAGTTTGCCCAGTTGCTGTGCTGCCTCGGATACCGTGGCTTCGTCGTTTAAGCCGGGTATTTTGACCGCATTACTATAGCTTTCACGCAGGTAAATGAGCAGCACACGGGCGCCGTTGGGCGCTTCCCACCAAAGTTCGCAGGGTTGATCGCCTGCCCCCCTCCAGACGGCGGCCGACCTGAGGCCAAAACCCGCCAGTATCTGCGGCATCTGGCCGATATGTCCGAACGAGTCGGGAATGTATCCCACTTCCATACAGGCGCCGAATTTACGTGCATCAGCCATACCCGCTGTCAGGTTCCTGATCAGTGCTTCCGGGCTGACCAGGAACTCGTCCGGCAGGCAATACCAGGGTCCGGCCAGGATGCGGCCTTCTTGAATGTGCCGGCGCAACTCCGGCGCCCTTTCCGGCCGGATTTCCAGATAATCCTCCAATATAATAGCCTGGCCGTCCAGCATAAAATACCTGTAATCAGGATTGGTTTTCAGTATAAAGAGAAGCTTATCGATTAAATGGACCAGCTTGAGACGGAATTGCTGAAAGGTCAGGTACCACTCGCGGTCCCAGTGGGTGTGTGAAACCAGGTGAATTACCGCCAACTGTCAGTACCTCCTCTGCTGTATATGCCCGCCGATTGAAATATACTCTGATTTTTCAATAACCATGCTCCTCATTCCACTTGCGAGTTTCGTCCAGCATGGCATAGTAGTTTTCAATTTTGACATAATTGGCCACGGAGTTGCCGGTCCCCATGCAGTAGCCGCCGCCCGGCGCGCAATGCTCCAGTATCTGACGCGTGCGGCGCTTTACGTCATCTACCGTTCCCCTCGCCATCAAGTCCATGTCCACGCCTCCCATTATGGCAACACGGTCGTGGAATTTGTCATACCATTGCTCCACCGGCAAGATGGCGTCCTCGAAGCTGTGCCTGGCGTCTATACCGGCTGCGATAAGATCTTCCATGATGGCCATGACCTGCCCGCAGCAATGGAAGAGGAATAGCTTACCTTTTTTGTGGCAGGCATCGGCAATGCGCTTCAATTTGGGGATATAGTACTTCCTCAGGAAACGTGGAGACAGCGTCGTCCCTCCCTTAAAACCCAGGTCATCGGAATAAAAAATGGCCCCGGTACCGGCATGCGCCGCAGACAGGCCGATGGCACATTCAGCAATACGGGCGAGCTGTTCAAGGATATCCTCCACCAGTTCCGGTTCCTCAATGCTTTTAATAGCCATATGCTGTGTGCCCATCAACTCACTCAAATCTTCATAAATCCCGTTGTACATAACCATGATTTTCATGCCGTCGGGTATGCACCCGGCTGCGTAATCGAGAGCCAGCATGCTGATCTGGTCAAGTGAGGGCCATGTGTAAGCTTCATATTCTTCGCGCGTGGTGATAATACCCACCCCCTCTTCCTTCCAGGCGCGTTTTTGACGACGCGGGTCATCATCTGCAGCCAACTCCCTGCGGGTCTTGGTCATCGGAATCACCG
>CAIYTC010000191.1 GCA_903929005.1 uncultured Dehalococcoidia bacterium
AATACTACGCCGCCAGGGCTCGCGGAGGCGCCGCCCTGATCATTGCGGAAACCGTTGACGTGCATCCTTATACGCACAATCTCCCACTAGGAGACAGGGGGTTTACCGCTATCTATGATGATCTATTCATCCCCGGCCTCAAGCATTTCACGGAAAGCATCCACGCCGCCGGAGCCAAGGTTTGTGTGCAGCTTCAGCACAGCGGCCGCGCAATGATCATGCTGGATCCGACCAAACCACCCCTGGCTCCATCGGCTATCCCGCATCCTGGGGGCGCAACGCCCAGGACGCTCACTATCAGTGAAATTGAAGAGCTGGCGGAGGCCTTCGGCGCTGCAGCAGGCCGGGCCAAGACAGCGGGATTCGATGCGGTGGAGGTGCACGGAGGCCACGGATATCTCATCGCCCAGTTCATGTCAGCCTATTCGAACCGCCGGAGCGACAGGTACGGCGGCGATCTCATGGGGAGGCTTCGTTTCCCGATGGAAGTGCTGCGTTCGGTACGGAAGAGGGTGGGTTCCGATTTCCCGATAATTTTCCGCTTCAGCGCCGACGAAAGGGTGCCCGGAGGGCGCGGAGTGATGGAATCAGCGGCCATGGCACCGTATCTGGAAAGGGCGGGGGCCGATTGCCTCAGCATCACTACCGGTATGCATTTCACCGTATACTACACGGTCGCATCGATGGGGCTGCCCAAGGGGCTCAACGTTGAGGCTGCGGCGCAGGTCAAAGCCGCTGTGAGCGTGCCGGTAATCGCAGTAGGCCGTCTTAATGATCCCGTCCTGGCCGAATCGGTACTGGCCCGGGGCAAGGCGGACCTGATAGCTATCGGGCGCGGGTTGATAGCCGATCCGGAGCTGCCCAACAAGCTGAGAGAAGGGCGCTGGGAGGACATCAGGCCGTGCATTGCCTGCAACCAGGGCTGCATAGGCGCTCTCAGTGTCGGTTTCCCGTTCTGCTGCCTGGTGAACCCGGAAGCGGGCCGCGAACGCGAGATGGAACTCAAGCCCGCGCCGCGGCCAAGGAAGGTATGGGTAGCCGGCGGCGGCCCGGCAGGCATGGAGGCCGCCAGTACAGCCGCCCTGCGAGGGCACAGCGTTACACTCTATGAGAAGGATGATCATCTGGGCGGCCAATTCTACACCGCATCTTTACCCCCATCAAAACAAGATATATCTCAATACCTCAGGTACATGGAGAATCAGATGCACAAGGCCGGCGTGAAGGTCGTCCTGGGACAACCTCTGACCTCCGCGAAGGTGACTGAGGCCAAGCCGGATGTCCTGGTGGTTGCCACTGGGGGCCGCCCTTTCATTCCGAAGACGCCCGGCGTGGAGCAGAAGAACGTGGTGACAGCCGCGGATGTCCTGACGGGGAAGGCCGCAGCCGGACAGAAGGTGCTGGTGGCCGGAGGCGGGCTCGTCGGTTGTGAGACTGCGCTGTTCCTGGATGAGTTGGGCAAAAATGTGACTATCGTAGAGATGCTGCCGGAGCTGGCTGCCGATCTGGTTACGGTTCCGAGGGAGGCGCTGAACTGCAAGCTGAGCGAG
>CAIYTC010000192.1 GCA_903929005.1 uncultured Dehalococcoidia bacterium
CTGCTCAGGCCGGGCAGGTTCGACCGCCATATCGTCATCGACCAGCCTGATATCAACGGCCGCAAGGCCATTTTAGAAGTTCACGCCAAGGGCAAGCCGATGTCTAATGAAGCCGACCTCGAGGTCATCGCACGCCAGACGCCCGGTTTCAGCGGGGCTGACCTGGCCAACCTGATAAATGAAGGCGCCATCCTGGCCGCCCGCCGCAACCGCAAAGATGTCGGTCAGAAAGAGCTCGAAGACTCTATTGACCGCGTCATTGCCGGGCCGGAGAAAAAAGGCCGTGTTATCACCAAGCAGGAGAAAGAATTTATAGCCTATCACGAGACCGGGCATGCCCTGGCGGCCAAAATGCTGCCCAATGCCGATCCCGTACACAAGATTTCGATCGTGGCCAGGGGTATGATGGGAGGCTGGACCAGGTTCCTGCCCAGCGAAGAGCGGCACCTGGAAACTTACGAGCGCTTCAAGGACATGATGATCATCAGCCTGGCCGGCCGTGCCGCAGAGCAGGTCGTCTTCGGCGAATTGACCACCGGCGCACAGAATGATCTGGAGAGGGTCACCAAGATAGCCCGCCGCATGATAACGGAGTTCGGTATGAGCCAGAAGCTCGGGCCGCGCACATTCGGCAAAAGGGAAGAGCTGGTTTTCCTGGGCAAGGAGATCCACGAGCAGCAGAACTACAGCAACAAGATCGCCGAGGAGATAGACGAAGAGGTCGAAGGGCTGGTTAAGGAAGCCTATGCCAAAGCCTTCGATATCATGACGCAGAATAAGCCGCGCTTGAAATACGTGGCGGATTACCTGATCGATAAGGAAACCATCGACGATACAACCTTTGAAAAGCTGCTGAACGATCCCATTCCCGCACCTGCCACTGAGGCAGCGCCTGCATAGTGATGCCTTGAGATTGCTTTGTCGCCTGCGGGCTCCTCGCAAAGACAGACAAAAATTGGTCCTCGCAAAGACATTTTTGGGCGGCATCGTGAGATAAAGCGGCTTACCTGCTGCGCTCGATAACGAATCCGGCCAGCTCCCTGAGAGACCGGCGCGCATCGCAATCAGGCAGGTTTTCCAGGGAATTGCCGGCTTTCTCATAGAACCCGCGCGCTATCTGCCTGCAGTCATTGATGACCGTGGTTGCCAGTACCTTTTCCAATGCCTGCGGCACCAACCCTTTATCCCGCTCCACGATAATCCGCTGGATTATCGTGTCCTGCGGGAATTTTTCGGCGTAAAGGATAGATGGCAGGGTAGCGGCGCCTTCCATGAGGTCCGACCCTACCGGTTTACCCATAGTGGTGGGATCGCCAACAAAATCAAGTATGTCGTCGATAACCTGGAAGGCCAGTCCGAAATTTTTCGCGTAGTCCTTGAGGGCCTGCACCTGCTCCTCCGGGCACCCGCTTAAAACCGACCCGCACTCCGCTGCCATAACAAATAGGCAGGCCGTCTTATCGCTTATCCATTTGTAATAATTCTCGCGGGCGCTTTGCACGTCAAAGTGGCTGCTGCCCTCGCGCAGTTCCCCGCCCGATATAATCATGAGCGTTTCAGTAAAGCGCCTGATGACCCGCATATTCTCGGTGGTCGCCGCCAGGCTGCCTGCCCGTGAGAAAAGATAATCGCCCAGCAGGAGCGCGCTGGTCGA
>CAIYTC010000193.1 GCA_903929005.1 uncultured Dehalococcoidia bacterium
ACTGGCAGGCCATCAGAAATCAAGGTTCCGTTCCGCTGAATGGACGCACCGCCAAGAATATCGTCTATCAACCCGGCGTGTTGGGAGGCTTAAAATTCGGCCGATATTTTGATAGCCTCCCCTGGTTCGGCATCGAAGGAGAGACCAGCCTTTCTCGCAATAATATCCGGGGCAATCAGGGAAGGATTTCTCCGCCCCTGCCCGGGGGGCCCAATAACCTGTTTGCAGGGTCCGACTGGTTTATCGACTGGACTATGCAAATGAGCCTCATGGCCCGCCACGGCTTTCTGAAAGATAAGGAAGTAACCTTCGGCAGGCTGCAGCCGTATGTGGGAATCGGTACGGGTTGGGAGGTGGTTTATGCTACCCACGACTCGGCCAAGAACTTTGCCATCGAGGCTCAGGCCGGGGTCAGATATATGGTCACCGAGAAAATCGGCCTATATTGTGAATACAAGTTCAGCTACCAATTTGCCGTGGAGTATCAGGATCTGCCGGTTGGCAAGCAGGTCCCCGCATCCTCTACCTGGTCTTTTGATCTCCCCCATCATAGCTTGGTTTTGGGAGTCTCCTATCATTTCAAGAACCTTTATGGCAATTAGGCCTGGAGGATTTCAGTCCACCGTTATCAGGTAATTCTCCTGGGCTGCCTTAATATGGCCGCCTTAGCGCCTGGTGAACCATGGCCCCGTTTCCATCATGGAGAGGACCTATTGACAGGTTGGGACCCATTAACTAAAATGTATACAGGCATAGGTGCACCTACACAACATCTTCCCATATTATCCCATGATTGAACCGAACAATAATCTCGCAGCTGACAATGACGAAATCCATCTGTTGGATTATCTAATTGTGCTGGTCAAGCATAGCCGCATGATTATTTTTGCCAGCATCGCGGCAATGTTGCTCATTTACCTGATGCTCCTTATTCTTCCTAACAAGTACACCTCTTTAGCGCGCCTGCTTCCGCCCCAGCAAAACATGACCATGAGTGCACAATTGTTAAACAGTCTGGGGGGCGGGGCGACCCCGGGAGCCCCTGCGGCTGGCGGCGGCGTGACCGGCATGGCGGCAGGCCTCACGGGCCTCAAGTCGCCGGGGGAACTCTATGCGGGGATACTGACCGGCAACACCATTTATGATCGCATTATTGAACGTTTTAATTTGCGCCAGCTTTATAAAGAAAAATATATCGAGGCAGCCCGGAGAGCCTTGAGTAAAAAAGCCAACATCAGCGCTCAGAGAGATGGACTGATTGCCATCGAGGTCAGCGATCAGGACCCCAAGCGGGCGGCTGCGATGGCTAACGCCTTTGCTGAGGAACTGAATAAGCTCCTGCAAGGGTTGGCCGCGCAGGAAGCCAATGGTCGCCTCACTTTTCTGGAAAGGGAACGTCTGCAAACCAGTCAGAACCTGACTAAGGCGGAAAATACCCTGCGCATTTTTAGCGAGCAAAATAGCGTCATCCAAATTGACACCCAAACCCGGGGGGCCCTGGAATATATCGCCCAGCTCCGGGCCGAGATCGACGCCAAAGAGGTGCGCATTCAGGTAATGCGCCAGCAGGCCACGCCATATAATTATGACGTGGTGCGATCAGAGACCGAAGTTAAAGGTTTGAGGGACAAGCTGGCGAGTGCCGAAAAGCAATATGAC
>CAIYTC010000194.1 GCA_903929005.1 uncultured Dehalococcoidia bacterium
ATTTGTCGGGAGTAAATCCGGTTAAATACCAATTAGGATAACATATTATACATTTTGAACTTTGAAATGTATAACTTGGCAAGTAAACCAAGTAAAAAACTTTTCGAGAGTTTGATCCTGGCTCAGGATGAACGCTGGCGGCGTGTCTAAGGCATGCAAGTCGAATGGGTTTAGACCCATGGCAAACGGGAGCGTAACACATTGGTAACCTGCCTCGAAGTTCGGAATAACCCAGCGAAAGTTGGGATAATACCGGATGTGCTCGTCGCGCCTAGGCATGACGAGTAAAGATTTATCGCTTCGAGAGGGGCCTATGACCTATCAGCTAGTTGGCGGAGTAAAAGCCCACCAAGGCTCTGACGGGTAGCGGGTGTGAGAGCACGACCCGCCTCACTGGGACTGAGATACTGCCCAGACACCTACGGGTGGCTGCAGTCAAGAATATTCCTCAATGGACGAAAGTCTGAAGGAGCGACGCCGCGTGACTGATGAAGTCCTTCGGGATGTAAAGGTCTTTTCTCCGGGAAGAAATCTGACGGTACCGGAGGAATAAGAGGTTGCTAACTCTGTGCCAGCAGCAGCGGTAATACAGAGACCTCGAGCGTTATCCGGATTGATTGGGCGTAAAGCGTGCGCAGGCGGCTTTTCAAGTCTACGGTCAAATTTTCCAGCTTAACTGGGAAACTGCCGCGGAAACTGGAAGGCTAGAGTGCGGAAGAGGTCAGCGGAATTGCCGGTGTAACGGTAAAATGTGTTAATATCGGCAAGAACACCAGAGGCGAAAGCGGCTGACTGGGACGCAACTGACGTTGTTGCACGAAAGCGTGGGGAGCAAATGGGATTAGATACCCCAGTAGTCCACGCCGTAAACGATGGATATTAGTCATTGGCAGTATCGACCCTGTCAGTGGCGGTTAAAATAGCTAACGCATTAAATATCCCGCCTGGGAAGTACGGCCGCAAGGCTAAAACTCAAAGGAATTGACGGGGGCCCGCACAAGCGGTGGAGCATGTGGTTTAATTCGACGATAAGCGAAAAACCTTACCAAGGCTTGAAATGCAGCTGCAAATCCGGGGAAACCCGGACTTCTTCGAGAGTGCTGCACAGGTGCTGCATGGTTGTCGTCAGCTCGTGTCGTGAGATGTCGGGTTAAGTCCTTTAACGAGCGCAACCCTCATCTTGTGTTAAATATTCACAAGAAACTGCCCAGCTTAACTGGGAGGAAGGCGAGGATGACGTCAAATCAGCATGGCTCTTACGCCTTGGGCCACACACGTGCTACAATGGCCGGTACAAAGGGTTGCTAAATCGCAAGATGGAGCTAATCCCATAAAACCGGTCCCAGTTCGGATTGAGGTCTGAAATCCGACCTCATGAAGCTGGAATCGCTAGTAACCGTGAATCAGCATGTCACGGTGAATACGTTCTCGGGCCTTGTACACACCGCCCGTCACACCAAGGGAGTTGGTAATACCCGAAGGCTGCGCTAGACGCGGACGAAGGTAGGATCAATGACAGGGGTGAAGTCGTAACAAGGCATCCGTAGCGGAAGCTGTGGATGGATCACCTCCTTTCTAAGGAGCAAAGATCTCTGGTCTCACGATCAGAGATCAATGGTCGCTCCTGTGCCTCTCAGTCAATTGAATTATTCTAGAAATTTAAGTCGTTAATTTAGTGAGCATTGTTGAAATACAGCTACTGATTAAACTGATTGCAAGCTAAATATGCTTGCATTGACTGAAAGGCACAGGATGCCAGGACTCGCTGATTTTTTACCGCTATTTGATTGTTAAAGGCCCCGCCAATTAGGCGGGGTTTTTGATTTGCCTTTTTACTCTCTTTATTATATCCTCTTAGCAATAGTACATCATACCGCGGATAGATAAAAACAGCAGGAGGGCTGGAAAATGAGAATCATATTTCTGGACGCAAGCATTGAGACGGCCAGACAACACTGGGCAGAGATCCAAGGATTTGGATTTTTGGAAGAATGTCTGCGCTCGGCCAAAGTCCTATTTGTCGACATCTGGGACGAGGAGGCCAGGTATATGGTTGACTTTGAACCGACTGTCATGGTTATTGACGATAGCGATAAACCGGGCCAGTTGCGAAGATGCGATGAGTTGGTGGATGCGTTTTGTCTTGCTAATTCTGTTCCCCCGATCATTATTACTAATGGTCATGGGCACAGAGGACGTTCTCTTCTAGGTAACGGTCACAAGGTTATGGGTTGGGGCAGCAGGTCATCGCAGTGGTTGTATCAAGCGCTCGCGGAAGCCATCCCCACCATCAGACACCCTCAGCGGATGCCGCCCAGTCCTGGCACAAGTAGGTCCAGTCGAAAAAAAGGTCCCGTCAGGAAACTGCAGATACTTTTTTTGACTAGGGGCACCGAAAATGCCGTGGCGCAGTGGCAGGGAGCCAAGGATTTTATGTCTGGCTATGGCTTCTTTGCCTGGGAGTACGAGATCGATGTCCGTTTTGCTTGTCTTTATGACGGGCCGGAACAGATCCGGGCGCGATTAGTGGGATTTATTCCTCACCTGATAGTGGTCGATGAGGACGCCGCGGAAACGGAGCAGATCTTGGCCGTGCTGATTGGGCGCAGATCGCGCGCGTTTGTAATCGGCAGTGGAGTTTTTGCCCAGGAGAGGTCTCTAAACAATAGGCCGCTTGATGCTCATGTCGGACTTGGTGATTTCCAGGGATTAGCCGAGGCTATAACGCAGGGTCTCGCCAGGTTCCCGGAACTTCAACCCGTAGCGCCTGTAGCAGCAGACGCCACCGCCGTGGAGTTGGATGGCAGCAGCAAAGAGAGGCCAAAAGAAAAGGAGGAGGAAGAGGGGGAATTTCTGTTCTAAGTACAAATAGGCCAGCGCTTCGGCATGGCCTATGTTTTTTTACTTCTTGCCAAAATTGATTTTTTTTGTTATATTATTTAAGTAAATTTTGTAGATAATGTCTTGCGCATATAGCTCAGTTTCAGCCAGAGGCTGATCCGCCTTTGGCGGAGATTTAAAATTTGAAATTAAGATTAGTTAATGTAAAACCAGCATTATTAAAGCAATAAATATTTAATCATACAACAAAATGAAGCTGATAATTGTAGAGTCTCC
>CAIYTC010000195.1 GCA_903929005.1 uncultured Dehalococcoidia bacterium
TCGACATCAAAGAACCTCTCTGGGATCGGTGATTTTACCCCTGAGCGCGGATGCCGCCGCGGTGGCTGTGCTGGCCAAATAAATATATCCTTCTGTATTACCCATGCGTCCTTTGAAGTTGCGGTTAGCTGTAGAAATACATACTTCGTTATCTCCCAGCACGCCCTGATGCAGGCCCAGGCAGGCAGCGCAACCTGGGGGAAGAATAATGCCGCCGGCCTCTATGATGGTTTTGATATAACCGGCATCAATAGACTCGGTCAGCACTCTCCTGGAGGCAGGGCCTACCAGTAAACGCACCCCCTTATATACATGCTTATCTTTGAGCATGGCCGCGGTCTCGGCAATATCATCCAGACGCCCATTGGTGCAGGTTCCTATGAATACCTGGTTGACCTTGACACCGCTTAGGGTGCTGGCAGGGACAACATTATCAACAGTATGGGGCCTGGCTACTAAGGGCTCAAGTTTAGGCGCTTCGATGTTAATGACACGTTCATATATAGCATCAGGATCAGGCTTCAATGCCATATAGCTTTTTTCACGGCCTACACTTTTTAAATATGCCCTGGTTATGTTATCGCTGGGGAAAATGCCGACTTTGGCGCCGGCCTCGATGGCCATATTGGCGATAGTCAGGCGCTGTGTCAGCGGCATATTATCTATAGTATTACCGGCAAACTCCAGCGCTTTATAAGTAGCACCGTCGGCGCCAATCAAGCCAATGAGGTGGAGTATCAGGTCTTTGGCGTTGACTCCAGGGGAAAAACTGCCTGTCACCAGGATTTGAAAGGTTTCGGGCACCCTGAACCAGGTTTTACCCAGCGACATGGCCACCGCTATATCGCTTGAACCCATCCCGGTGGCAAAAGCACCCAGTGCCCCGGCAGTGACAGTATGAGAGTCTGCGCCCACTATCACATCACCCGGGTTGGCCAATTCCTCCGCCACAATCTGGTGGCACACGCCGCTACCAGCATCAAATAAAAGGCAACCCGATTCTGAGGCAAACTCCCGCATAAATAAATGATCATTGGATAGCTGCCGGACGGGACTGGGACTGGCATGGTCGATGAAGAGGGCGGTCTTTTCGGGAACAGCCAGCGACTGTTTATTACCTGATTTAAAGAGCCGGATTGTAAGTGGACCGGTAGTATCCTGGACAAATACAAGGTCAACCGGCGAAATAACAATGTCACCCGCTTTAACCGCTACGCCGGATTTTTCGCTTAGGACCTTTTCACTTAGTGTTTTACCCATATCCATGAAACATCAAATAAGCATTTATACTAACGGCCGCAGGGTTAACATTTTAGCATAATATCTACAGGTATAACTAAACTAACCGGACGTATGTTTTGAGCAAATGGTAAAATAGATTCATATTCATATAAACAGGATTGATTAAGGTTATTGATTGACAATAATGTAAATAAGCATGTTCTGGGTGTCACTCGCTGCGGTGATAGCCTTTTCCGCTGGGGTACGCGTACCTATATCATGGGGATAATCAATTTGTCTCCCGATTCATTTTCAGGGGACGGATATGTATCGGTGGAGGCGGCCCTACAAAAAGCATGCGTGATGGTGGAGGAAGGGGCAGATATGATTGATGTGGGCGGTGAATCAACCAGGCCCAATGCCGCCCCAGTATCAGTCAATGAAGAGGCCGGGCGTGTTATTCCCTTTATTAGGCAAGCCTGCAGGCTAATTAAAGTGCCTATCAGTGTAGATACGTATAAATATGAAGTCGCGACGCAGGCACTGGCGGCCGGCGCAAGCATGATAAATGATATCTCAGGGCTGAAAATGCAGCCGGAGATAGTGAAGTTAGCTGCTGACAAACATATACCGGTCGTATTAACCAGTAATGAAAGAGGACGCAGCGTAATAAACATCGTCGAATCTGTTATTGGCCAGTTGCGAGAATTGGTTCTTATGGCTAAAAGGGCAGGTGTAGAACAACAGGATATTATTGTCGATCCAGGTATCGGGTTTGGTAAAAGCCAGGCCCAGAATCTTGAAATATTACGCAGGCTTGATGAATTGAAGGTGTTGCAGCGCCCTATTTTACTGGGGACATCAAGAAAGTCATTTATCACCAACGTATTGAACTTGTCTGCCGAAGGACGTTTGTATGGTACAGCGGCATCTGTTGCAACAGGTATTATTAAGGGCGTCGACATAGTCAGGGTGCATGATGTAAAGCAAATGAGCCTTATAAGCCGTATGACTGATGCTATTGTGCGGAGTTCGGTAGCAGAATGACCAGTGCCTATATATCCATGGGGTCCAATTTAGGCGACAGGCAAGCTAATATTCTCACGGCCACACGCTTGCTTTCGGATAACGCTAAAATAATAATTATCTCCTCCATTTATGAAACTGAGCCTGAGGGCTATAAAAAGCAGCCCGACTTTTTAAATTGTGTTGTTAATGTTGAGGTTGAAATAGATGCGCCAACCCTCCTTACCAGGCTAAAAAACATTGAAGAGAGGATGGGCAGAGAGCAATCGTTCAAAAATGCAGCGCGTATTATCGATTTAGACCTGCTGTTCTTTAATCAGGATATAATTAGGGAACCTGACCTGGAAGTACCACACCCAAGGTTACCTGAGCGTTCCTTTGTCCTGGTACCCATGGTAGAAATTGCTGCAGGATTTACCCATCCTGCTTTACATAAGACTATGGCGCAGTTATTAAATGGGTTGAAATCAGGCAGCAGGGTAAAACTTTGGGGAGTGAAGCAGGCTGGCTCAACCGGGAGTTGATATGTATTTGATCTGTGTAGAAAAAAGTTTTGACGCGGCGCATTTTTTACGCGGATACCAGGGTAAATGTGAGCAGTTGCATGGCCACAGGTTTAAAGTCGTGGTAAGATTGCGGTTATCAAAATTGAACGATGTGGGGCTGGCCTACGATTTCACAGAGCTCAAGAAACAGGTGGGCGGGATCCTGGAGAAATACGATCATCATTGTTTAAACGAGATCAGCCCTTTCGACAAATGTAACCCGTCTTCAGAAAATATTGCAGCAGCCATTTATGACCAGTTATCGCCGCTGTTTGCGGTGGACGTTATAGTAGATAGCGTAGAGGTCTGGGAATCTCCAGAATCGTGTGCTGTATATAAACCTGGCTAAAGGTATTTAGCAGTTCATACCCGGAGGTAGCAGATTAGGGATACTGTCTTTTATGGAGTATGAGTAGTCGCACTTCCGGCATAGCAGCGAACCCCTAATTATTTCAGCATCAGTTTTTTCCGTCACAGTGAGTTCCAGAGTTCCCTTGCATACCGGGCATACAATTATTTCCATGATTGATTCTTTCATATTTCTATCCTTGTAAATGTTAATACTTAGCGGTTACCGCCATTATCTGAACATACTTTCCCAAATAGACATTCTAACGTTTTGAACAACTGTCCTTTCTTTTAGAACTTGAGTAGGTACCTCCCTGTACTTGGTTACTTCCCTGGTCTTGGATACGGGGCTGTATTTTGTTACCTGTTCAGGGTAGCTGATACGGACGGTTGCCCAGGACTGCCCGCCACCCCAATTATCCCAGCCGCCACCATACCATGATGACCATGGCGACCACGAAGACCATGGTGAATAGTAAGGGCTGTAGTTATCGCCAATGATAATATAGCGGGGGGAAGAATAACCGCCGCCATAATTGTTGACTTCAATAGTAACGGTGGCATCAGGTTTGTCGACTTTGAAGTTTTGGGTCCATCCGCCGTAGCCAACGGGCTGGTTGATTACAGTATCAGTGCGCGTTTCTGTCGTGAAATAGGGCTCCATATCTGTGTATGTTTCAGTAGTGGAATAGGGTTCTGTTTTCATCACGGTCTCCCAGTAAGTTTCTGTCACGGGTACCGGTACAGTTTTTAGGGGGAGGGCGAATATAATAGCTATGACAATTATTGGTATCAAAACGCCGATAATAACCTTGCGGTTTTTCATAATAAAAGTCTTTATAGAACCCATTTGCACCCTCCTCTATTCAAGACGTGGATATAAGAAAAATATTGGCTTGAACTTAGTTTAATGAATATGTAACAAATGGGCAAATTGGATAGCGGCCTTTGACTTCAGTGAAATCTGGATTTAAACTGTAAAAAACGGTTTTCATAACAAGCATGATATGCCCTGCATGTAAAATACCTATGATTGTGGTCGAGCGCAATAAAGTTGAACTCGATTGTTGCACAAGCTGCCAGGGCGTTTGGTTTGATAAAGGGGAACTGGAGTTACTGCTGGATCCTTTAACCGGTAGTATAGCCGGTACGCTAATCGAAAATATTATGGGACTACCACCAGCCGAGACAACGGAGAAGAGGTTGGCCTGCCCTATATGCAGACAAAAAATGAAAAAGGTCGACATAGGAAAAACCAGTGGCTTTATAATCGATGTGTGCAATTCAGGCCACGGTTTTTGGTTTGGTGAAGGGGAGACGAGTAAACTTATAGCCCAACTATTAAATGGTAAACCTGAAGATAAGGACATTCAGGATAAAATGCTGTTCTTTGTTGGTGATACATTAAGAGCAGGCTTGATTAATCGAGAGTCAATAAATACAGGAGGTGATTGATGTTCATAGGCGGATTAGTGGTTATCGGAATATTAGTAGTAGTGGTGCTTATTATTGTCGGAATTTACAATGGTTTGGTCGGTGCCAGGAACCAGGTTAAAAATGCGTGGGCACAGATAGATGTGCAGCTTAAAAGGAGGCATGACCTGATACCCAACCTGATTGAAACGGTCAAGGGCTACATGCAGCATGAAAGAGGCACTCTTGAAGCTGTTACTAATGCCAGGACCACGGCAATCAAGGCCGCCGATGGCGGGGTGGCGGCGCAGGCCAGGGCAGAAGGGGAATTGAGCCAGGCGCTGGGCGGGCTGCTGGCCGTGGCTGAGAACTATCCCGACCTCAAAGCCAGCCAGAATTTCCTGGCCCTGCAGGAAGAATTGACCTCGACCGAGAATAAGATCAGCTTTTCGCGGCAGTTCTATAACGACTCCATGCTGCAGTTCAACAACAAGACGCAGATGTTCCCCTCCAACATCATAGCTTCCATGGGCGGATTTAAGGCCGGTGAGTTCTTTGAGGTCACCGATACGGCGGAGCGCGAGGCCACCAAGGTCAGCTTCAGTTAGAAAGGCCATATCATGTGGGAACAGATCAGGGATAACCAGGTAAGAACGGTCATCCTCGTTACCGCCCTTGGCTTCATGCTGATCCTGCCGGGCAGCCTGCTGGGTCAAACGGTGCTGGGTGATTGGTCGGTTGGCCTGCTGCTCGCCCTCTTGATCTGGGTAGTGATGACGCTGGTGGGCTATTTCCAGGGCGATAGCATCCTGCTCTCTATCTCAAAAGCCCACAAAATAGGCCCCGACGATATGCCGCGCATCTATAACGTGGTGGAGGAGATGAAGATTGCCTGCGGGATGGAGAAGATGCCGGATATCTATATCATCGATGACCCGGCCATGAACGCCTTTGCCACCGGACGGGACAAAAACCGCGCTTCGCTGGCCGTGACCTCCGGGCTGCTGCAAAAGCTCAACCGCGATGAGCTGCAGGGTGTGGTCGGGCATGAGATGGCCCATATCAAGAACCGCGACGTGCTGCTGATGGCCATGTGCAGCATACTGCTGGGCGCCATAGTCATGCTGGCCTGGTGCGGTTCACGCATACTGTTCTTCGGGGGTGTCACGCGGAGGAGTTCCTCCGGCGGCGGCAACGGGCAGCTAATTATCCTGCTGCCAGCTGTGGCCCTGATGATTTTCGCCCCCATCATGGCGCAGTTCATCTACCTGGCCATCTCCCGCAAAAGGGAATACCTGGCCGACGCCTCGTCCGCCCTCTACACACGGTATCCCGAAGGCCTGGCCTCGGCGCTGGAGAAAGTCGGCGCTTCAACTGAGCAGCTCAAATCGGCCAATAATGCAACAGCGCCGATGTACATACTGAATCCATTCCGAAGGAAGAATCAGGTTGCGGAAGACCTTACCAGCACACACCCGCCTGTCTCTGAGAGAATACGCATTCTGCGTGCTATGGCCGGTAATACATCTCTCTCTGGATATGAGGCAGCCTATAAGAATTTACACCAGGGCGGTGGGAGTATAATACCCGGGTCAGCCCTGCTTGCGGAGGGGAGCAGCCCCCATGCGCAGGTTGAAGGCCAGGCGTCTCCTCACGTTGAAGGGGTAGATGAGGTGAGGACAAGGGCCAGGGAAACACACGATGCACTGTGGAAGCTAAGTAATTATCAAATGATCGCCTGTCAATGTGGGGTCAAATTGAAAATACCCCCCGGTTATAAAGGTGCTTTCTTACAGTGCCCACACTGTGGAACCGTTCACAGTGTAGTTCCTGATTAGAGGCTATTAATTTAAAGACTGTCTATTCTATTACGGCTGAGGGGTGTGCCTGGAATGGGTGTATTCTCAAATAGTGGGAATAAAGAAATGGATAGTTAGACTTTAAATGTTGCATATAATCAAGCCATTCGATGACCAGGTGTTGAAAAGCGCGTTTAATGTCTCCGTTGATATGGGCAATATCTTTGGTGGGTAAATTGTTCAGTGAAGGCCGGGATTCAAGTTCCTCTGTCAAATGGAAAGAGGATAGCAATAAATCAGTAAAACGTTCATGCTCGAGCAAGTTGGGATTTTCAATCAAAGTCAACATAAATGGCCGTTTGCTGATAAGAAATAATTTCAACGCATCGAGATCTATTTTGTCGAAGCTAATCTCAGTTGTATTTTGAGCAAAAGCTTTGGCCTTTTTGTACTCGGGGGATTGCCAGAGGGCTGTTGCATTGAGATTTTCGATTATTTTTTCCTTATCCGTTGTTGAATCTAAGAACATTGCAGACATACGATGCCCAATCTCGGAAAAGAAGGCGCCCACAACCATATTCAACTTCTGAACTTTTTCGTCATTTTCCCGCTTGGACATAATCCGTTCCACCACTATACCAACAAGTAAGACCTCCAGTGGTAAAAAGGCTAAATCGCCAACCAGATATAGCAGGATGTGGTGCGCGTCATGAAAAATCGTGTAGTGCAGTGCGTAAATGGCTGCAGAGAGGATAACCAGCATTGCTGCGATGAAAAACAAACCGCGCTGCTTTTGCATAGATCTACTCCTGATACGTCACTTGTCTGACCAGTAACTTTCTTTGTTTTTAAATAGCGCTGAGATAGCCTTGAACTCGGGGCCGCCTGCCCTTTGCAGCAGTTGAAAAACAGCTATCTCAGTAGTCGTAATTACGGCGCCCGCCTCACGCATATAGGCCAGGGCATTCTTCCAGTCACTTTTATAGCGTGAACACACGGCATCGCTGAGGACGTGCACGTAATAGCCGTTGGCGACAAGGTCCAGAACCGACTGCAGGACACAAACGTGTGATTCGATGCCGGCCACCAGGACGTATTTCTTGTTTTGTGGGGAGAATGTGGCCTGGAATCCAGCATCTCGGTAACAACTGAAAGTAAGCTTATCTACCGGCTTATAGTCACCTTTCAGGCTGGTCTTCAGGCGCTCGACGGTAGGGCCTAATCCCTTGCTGTACTGCTCGGTAACAATGACCGGCACGTTAAGTAAATTGCACGAAGATATGACAAGGCCGGCATTTCTCTCGCAATTGGCATAGACCTCCTTTTTCATAGCTACGGCAAGGTTGCTCTGAAAATCTATCAGCAGGAATAACGCGTTTTGCGGGTCGATATTGAATTTTTCCATTGTCTGCAGTGCCTCCTGAATTTAGGTTGTACCCAGTGATATTACAAAGGAAGATGAGCCATGTCAAAATACTGCGATTTGCCAGTCTTCAGCGGTTTAGGCTATTATTCACTTGAAGTTAGCATCCGGATTTCAGTTCCCATTTGGCTTTAGAGGAGTGGATTTTATGAATATTGAACATGTGCAGGGTAAGAAGGCCGGCAAACTCATGCTGTATGCATTAAGCACCTGCGGGCATTGCCGGAATACCAGGAAGCTGCTCACCGACCTGGGTGTTGAATACGACTACCTGTATGTCGACCTGCTTCAGGGGCAGGAAAAAGAGCAGGCCATCGCCATGGTAGAGAAGTGGAATCCGGACTGCTCATTCCCTACACTGGTTATCAATGACAGCAAATGCATCGTCGGCTTTAAAGAGGCTGATATCAAAGAGGCCTTGAAATTATGAGCGAAATGGATTCGATCAGCCCGCAGGAGATCGTCAGGGCTTACGAAAAATACAAAAAGGATGCCGTAGCCGGGGGATATAATATCAACCCGGATGCTGAATTCACCAAAGGCCTGATCAGCGGCCTCCTGGTCAATCAGTCACGCTACGGTTATCCATCCTGCCCGTGCCGGCTGGCCATGGGGAATAAGCAGGACGACCTGGATATAATCTGTCCCTGCGACTACCGGGACGGGGACGTTGTTAAATATGGGGCCTGTTACTGTGCGCTCTACGTATCGCAGGCTGTGCTGGAGGGCCGGCAACCGGTGCAGTCCATCCCCGAAAGCCGCCCGCCGCGCGCGGAACGGAAGAAGCAGGCGGCCCGGGCTGTAGATTTGGACTGGAGTAAGCTGCCTTTACCTGTGTGGCGCTGTAAAGTGTGCGGATACCTGTGCGCCCGCGACGGTCCGCCGGAGGTCTGCCCCATTTGCAAAGCTAAGAAAGACAGATTCGAACGTTTTATATAAAATATAGCCGCTGATATGGGTCACGCAGACGAAGTCCCCCGCTGATGTGGACCGGCCGCCCGCACTGTAAAATGGCAAATTTTAGAAAAAACTTTGAGCTGTCCCGGCTTGCCTGGCTGCAGAGGCACGGCTCGATCTATTTCCCGTTCCGGGACATGGTTTTCAAGTATCCCCCGCTTGTCCTGTTTAATTCGTTACTGAGGCTTAAAGCCGGCCTATTTAATTCTTGCATCATCCATGTCATAGGCGATAGCCACGTCAAGCCCTTCATCTATAAATGCCCCTTCCTGGTACAGCATATCTCGCAGGCTACCGCCTACAACCTGGTCAAGGAACACAGCTTTACCAGGTCCGCGGAGTTCCTGCAGTTGTTTCTTTCTAAGATAAACAAGCGAAGGGACGTTGTATTCCTGGTTTTTGGGGAGATAGATGCCCGCGTCCACATCTATCTGCAGTACGGAAAGAGCGGAAAAGCCATCAGTCTCGATACGCTCATCGACCGCACGGTGGAGAGGTACGGGTTAGCTATTCAGAGAATTAAGCAGGACGGATTTGCCGTATGCGTTCACGGCATACCGCCGGCGGCCAGCAAGGAATTCATCACCGCCCTGCCGTTCTCCGGTAAACCGAGGGAAAGAAGCGAGATATTCAGGAAGTTTAACGAAAAACTGAGGGATTTCTGCAATTCGGTTGATGTACCCTACGTTGATATACAATCAATCGCATCAAACGAAAATGGCTTCATCAAGAAGTATTACCTGGCGGACGAGGTCCACTGCAACAGCAGGATAGTGCCCTTTACCCGGCAAACCATCATGGCTGCCTTTGCTGCTACCAGGAAGTTTTAAGACGAGCAGATTGCCGCGCCCTTCGGGCTCGCAATGACGAAGGGAAAATAGGCGGCCGCGCACCCAAAAACGTCATTGCGAAGAGCCCCTTTTATTCTGTCATTGCGAGGCCGCCGCAGCGGCCGCGGCAATCTGTCCGTCAGTGGCACAATGCTTATGGGTGAGCCGCCGACGTGGTAGCCGCCCACCTTGGTGATTCCACCAGTAGCCGACAACATTGGAGCTTTCGTCCGCGGAAA
>CAIYTC010000196.1 GCA_903929005.1 uncultured Dehalococcoidia bacterium
ATTTATCCAGCCGGATTTGCTGATCTTGCCGCCCAGGGAATCCTTGGCCTTGATCATAACGGTGAGCTGGTGCGGTTGCGCGGCCAGTTTATCGAAGCGCAGGACCTCCGAGGTGAAGATGCCGTAGATCAGGGCGGGCAGTGTCATATCGGTCATCACGTAGCCGTCATCTATCATATGCTGTCCCATGGCCATGGGGAATTCCTTGCCGTCGTTGAGCTCTTTGACCGTGCCGAAGACCGCGATCAGCGGGTCGTAGAAGAAATTGGCGCCGGCCTGTGGTATGCCGCTGTTCTCCAGCAGGATGGGCGAGCCGATGCCTCCCGCCGCCGCCACCACCTTGTCCGCGTTGGCGATATATTTTTTGCCGTGCCGGCGGAACTCCACGCCCGTAGCCTTCTTATTTTCCACGATTACCCTGGTCACATGCGCCAGGTCCAGCAATTCGGCGCCTTTAGCAGTGGCCTCCTCTACAAACATGCGCGAGCTCCATTTGGCGCCGTAGGGGCAGCCCAGGTCGCACTTGTCGCAGGCGGAGCGGCATTTGTCCTGGTAAACGAACTTGTTTAACTTTTGCCAGTTATAGCCCAGGTCGAGCGCGCTTTTGGCGATCATTTTGGCCGAGGGGCCGATCAGCTCGTCCTTGAGCGGCCCGATGGGCACATCTTTTTTAACTTCGGCGGCCTCGCCGCGCAGGTCTATGCCGTACTTGTCCCAGAATTCGAAGGGCGGTTCCCAGGCGGTGGCGTAATATACCACCGAGCTGCCGCCCACCGTGATAGCGCGCACCAGTCCCAGGCCGCTGTTGATAAAGTAGAGGCTCTTGTAGGGCGTGCCGATGTAGCCGAAGGCCTGCGCGTTGCTGCCCTTAATGGGCGCGTTGGAGCCCCAGTCGAGCATCAATACCTTCTTGCCTGCGTTGGTCATCTCGCGGGCCACCGTGGCGCCGCCCGGTCCCGTCCCCACCACAATCGCGTCATATTTCGTCTTCAAAGTCTCAGTCATTTAACATCCTCCTGCCGCATTAATCAAGAAGTGATTATTTTGCTTCAATTAGCATACCCTAAAACATTCTGGCATTCAATCCCCGCGCAAAAATGTACGCGCAAAAATGTCATTGCGAGGAGCCCTTTTTAATCTGTCATTGCGAGGAGCTTGCGACGAAGCAATCTCAAGGCATTACGCCGCCAACGGTCAGATTGCCGCGGCCGCTGCGGCGGCCTCGCAATAACATTATTACGACTGTTTTTGCGAGCGAAGCGAAGCAATCTGTAGAGGCGGGTTTTCAAACCCGCCCGCCGCAATGGGATGGATGCGCTATACTTGAAATATGTTGAGGATGCGGTCTACAGTGCTCGCGCTGGCAGCGCTATTATTTTCCACAGCCTGCCTGCAGCCGCAGCAGCCTGTGGCCATGCCTCAATCCGATAACGTCACGGCTCCTGCGCCGGTTAGAAAGTCCTGGCCGGTAATCAACGATTTCTCCGCCGGCGCGACCAATATCCTGCCGGGCGAAAACGTGACCCTGCGCTGGAGCGTTACAGATGCCGTCATAGTGACCATCGATAACAGTGTGGGCAAAGTGGGAATGGACGGGACCGTATCCGTTGCGCCGCAAAAAACCACTAAATTCACGCTCACGGCGGCCGGCGACAAGGGCGTATCGACCGCCTGGGTGAGCGTAGAGGTGGCGGCGCCGCAGACCTTTATGCCCGACCTGGTGATAACCGGCGTGACCCATATCAGCGGGCTGCTCTATTACAAAATTAAAAATGCCGGCGCGGTGGATGCCGGTCCGGGCGAAACTTATGTTTACGATCAGAGCCATATGCTCAGGGATACGAGTTGGGTGGAAAGCCTCAAAGCCGGCGAAGAGAAGACCCTGCCCTTTACCAACTATGATTGGAAAGGAGACCAAATCACCGTCTGCGCCGACGGCAAGCAACAGGTCACCGAGGCCAGCGAGGATAATAACTGCTATGTCCCTTCATTCGGCTTCAAGTACAACTACGATATGTCCCAAATGGTCAGCCGGGTGGCCTGGCGGGGCAGCGCCGGATGGGTGAAATATGGGGAAACTGACAGTCTATCAGGTTATGCGCTGAAATTGAACGAGGTGATAGCGGAGGACGGTCAGGCTTACCGCAACGTGGTAGAAACGGCCCCGCCCGGTACAGGCTTCGGCTGGATTGAAGGCTATTTCGGCGACTGGCAGGAGCAGTGGCAGTCGGGTGGCTACATGCTGCCCCTGGAGTTACCCTATAACGCCAGGTTCACAGCCAAAGTGGGGTTGTCCGGGGAAGCGCAGGGCGGCAGCGGTGTAACCTTCCTCTTCGGCATCCAGGATGAAAAAGGCAGTGTTAACTGGTGGCCGGCGCTGCCGGCGGCTTACGACGGAAAATTAGATAGCCTCGATATCGACCTATCCTCCTATGGCGGCAGGAAGGTCATGGCCATACTCAGGGTGGAGGCGGGCGCCGGCGCGGAGAAGAACTTCGCCATCTGGGTAGAGCCGAAAATCTCCCAGTAGTACCCGTGCGCGACACATCTCCCTTGTTCAAAATAGAATGAAGGTACTATGCTATTTTCATGGTTGAGCTATTGAAGTATGCCCTTGAGAAGCAGAGGTACGATGCGGCGGCGTACGCCATCGTCTACGGGCTGATCAAGGTGAAGAAAGATGGTAAAAAAGCCGGACAAAAAGCCCGCCCGGCGCGGGTTCTACGCACCCGCCCTGAGTGAGACCAGGGAGCTGATGCTGGAGGAGGCGGGCGGTGTGGAGGGGCTCGACCAGGAGATCGCCCTGCTGCGGCTGAAGCTGCGCGACATGATCAGGGATGAGCCCGGCGCCTGCGAAATGCACCTCAAGGTAGCCGGCACCATCGCCAGCCTGGTGAAGATTCGCTACAGCATCTCCAAAGAGCAGAAAAAGAGCCTCAGGGAGGCCATCACAAAGGTGCTGACCGAGCTGGCTATACCGCTGGGCGTTAAAGCCTTTATTAAGTGACTGTCATAGCGGGGAGCCGTCCCAAAATGTCATTGCGAGGGTGAGCCGAAGCTGCGAGCCGACGGCGTGGCAGCCTTCAGGCGACGAAGCAAACTCAGGGCATTACGCCACCAAAGGTCAGATTGCCGCGGCCGCTGCGGCGGCCTCGCAATGACGAGTAAAAAAGGGCCACAGGCGACGAAGCAATCTTGTTACCTCATAACCGCCTAAGAAAAACGGCATGAATTTACGCCCTTACCAGCTTGCCATAGCCCGCGCCGTGCTGGATAGCATAGAGAACCGCCGCGGCCTGACCTTCTCCGTGGAAATCGCCCGCCAGGGCGGCAAAAACGAGCTTTCCGCCCATATCGAGTTGCTGCTGCTCACCATGTTCATGGCCAGGGGTGGCAGCGCGGTAAAATGCTCGCCCACCTTCAAACCCCAGACCGTCATCTCCATGCTGCGCCTCAAGCAGCGGCTGGACGACTTCGGTTTCGACGGCCTCTGGACGACCGAGATGGGCTATATCGTCAGGCTGGGCTCGGCCCGGCAGGTCTTCCTCTCGGC
>CAIYTC010000197.1 GCA_903929005.1 uncultured Dehalococcoidia bacterium
ATCGAGAGCCAGCCCTTCCTGGAGGCCATCAGGCAGATGCGCAACGAGGTGGGCCGCGACAATGCGCTCTATATTCATGTGACCTACCTGCCCTATATCGCCACCACCAAGGAACTTAAGACCAAGCCCACGCAGCACAGCGTGAACGAGCTGCGCCGCATCGGCATTCAGCCGGACGTGATTCTCTGCCGCGCCGATTACCCCATCTCGCAGGGGCTGCGCGACAAGATATCGCTATTCTGCGATGTGGATAAGCAGGCGGTCATACCGATGGTCACCGCCGAGACTATCTACGAGGTGCCACTGATACTGGAGGAATTCGGCATCAGTGATTTTATCACCAGCCGTTTAAGGCTGACGGCCACGCGCTCCGACCTGGCGGAATGGCGGCAGATGGTAGCGCGCATGAAAACTCCCAGGGAGTGCCTGAATATAGCCCTGGTGGGCAAGTATGTGGAATTGGAGGACGCCTATTTCTCGGTGCGTGAATCGCTCTGCCACGCCGGTCTTTACCACGACCGCAATATAAAAATCACCTGGGTGCAATCGGAGGACCTGGAGAAAGGCATCAACGAGGACCTGCTCAGAGCCGCGCACGGCATCATCGTGCCGGGAGGCTTCGGCAACCGCGGCATCGAGGGCATGGTGACCACGGCCGCCTACGCGCGGCATAACAATATCCCCTACCTGGGCCTCTGCCTGGGCATGCAGGTGATGGCCATCGAGTTCGGCAGGAGCGCGCTGGGCAACAAGGGGGCCAACTCCACCGAATTCGACCACTCCACTACCTGCCCGGTGATTGACCTGCTGCCCGAGCAGCGCAAGGTCAACGATATGGGCGGGACCATGCGGCTGGGCTCTTACCCCTGCGCGCTGGTGGCGGGCACCAGGGCGGCGGAGGCCTACGCCGAGCAGGTGGTTTACGAACGCCACCGGCACCGCTACGAATTCAACAACGAGTACCGCGACGTTTTCGAGCAGAAGGGCATGGTTTTCAGCGGGCTTTCGCCGGACGGCAGGCTGGTGGAGATTGCCGAAGTGCGCGACCACCGCTGGATGGTGGCCTGCCAGTTTCACCCGGAATTCCGCTCGCGCCCCAACCGCCCGCATCCCCTTTTCGTAAGCTTCATCGGCGCCGCCCGCGAGACCCTCGTAGAGGGCACCCAGGTCACACTCCCCATAGCATGATACGGCCGCGCGGCCCTTTGATATAAATAAAAAACTATGCCAGGAGAACTATATGCGCCTCTTTCTTGATACGGCCAATTTAGAACACATCAGGCACGGCGCCAGGCTGGGCGTGATCAGCGGCGTGACCACCAACCCCAGCCTCGTTTCCAGGGAGGGCAAGGTCAACTACAAAAAGCTGGTGCAGGAGATATGCTCCATCGTGCCCGGCCCGGTCTCCACCGAGGTCATCAGCCAGGATACGGCAGGAATGCTGGCCGAGGCGCGGGAGATAGCCAAATGGGCCAAGAATGTGGTGGTCAAGATACCGGCCGGGCTGGAGGGCACGGAGGCCACCGCCGCGCTGGCCGCGGAGGGCATCAGGGTCAACTACACGCTGTGCTTCTCGGTCAACCAGGCCATCCTGGCCGCGCGGGCGGGCGCGGCTTACGTGAGCCCCTTCGTGGGCCGTTTGGACGATATCGGCGAGGACGGCATGCTGCTGATACAGGATATCCTGCAGGTTTACGGCCAGTACCCCGAGATCAAGACCGAGGTCATCGCCGCCAGCATCCGCCACCCGCAGCACTGCCTGACCGCGGCTATGGCCGGGGCGCATATCGCCACCATACCCTACGCGGTACTGCTGCAGATGGCCAGACACCCGCTGACCGAGACCGGCATCAGCCGCTTTGCGGCCGACTGGCAGAAGGTCATGGGGGAAGTGAAGAATATATGACGAATAAACGCGTCATTGCGAGGCCTGAAAGGCCGCGGCAATCCTTTAGATTGCTTCGCTGCACTCGCAATGACGTAC
>CAIYTC010000198.1 GCA_903929005.1 uncultured Dehalococcoidia bacterium
AATAGGGGCGCAATGACGTTTTTGAGTCTGTCTTTGCGAGGAGTCCGCAGGCGACGAAGCAATCCTACAGCCCTGGACAGATTGCCGCGGCCGCTGCGGAGGCCTCGCCCCCAAAAACGTCATTGCGAGCGAAGCGAAGCAATCCTGTGGCCACACAACGGACAGATTGCCGCGGCCGTTGCGACGGCCTCGCAATGACAACGTGAGGAGAAGGGCCGCAATGACGTTTTTGAGTCTGTCTTTGCGAGGAGTCCGCAGGCGACGAAGCAATCCCATGGCATAACAACAACCTCTTCGATCATGAGATTGCTTCGCTGCGCTCGCAATGACAACGTGAGGAGAAGGGCTCGCAATGACATGAAATTGCATTTAGTAATTATTGTTGACTAAATGTTGATATGATAATATTGATGATATAAAGATGCGTATTATGAAAAAATGTAATTTTACTTTTGACTACAAAAAATCAACCCAGGCTTTGAATTACCTGGCTGAGAAATCAGGCGGGCAAATCAACAGGATGAAAGCATTAAAGTTGGTCTATTTTGCGGACAGGTATCATTTACGAAAATATGGGCGCCTGATAACCAACGATACATATTATGCCATGGACAATGGCCCTGTTGCTTCCGGTGCAAAGGATATCGCGGAAGGGAGTGATTTTATAGGTAGGGAGGCACAGAATTATGCTTCTGATTATATAGAAATCTTTTCCAGGCATGATCTTAAATCTAAGCAGAACACAGATAAGGCGGAATTTTCTATCTCGGACTTAGAAGCTCTTGATTATGCGCTGGATAAATTTGGTCATTTAGATGAATGGGGAATTGTAGACCTTACTCATAAATATCCTGATTGGTATAAACACAGGCCATCCTTGAAATTGGCAGATAGAATCGAAATGGATGTTAATGATTTTTTCGATGATTCAACTTTTAAGGTTGACAACTGTTTTCCCCTGACAGACGAAGAAAAGGAAATGAGGCGTGACCAACTGGAAGAAATGCTTACCATTGAATCTGCCTGGAGATAAGATTTGCGTGATGCAAATCATCCAATCAGGTCTGACATCACAGCCGGTTCTGTTTACAATTTTAATGATCCTGAACTTGGATCAACTTATTCCCATTACTGCATTGTTGTAAATAAGGATTAATAGCGAGTAATCAAATCGCTGACCGCATTAAAGCCGCATTAAAGGGCTGATCAACTACCTGAGCGCAGGCGACGAAGCAATCTGTCCGCTCAACCTTCCGGCTTTTTCGCCGTTTTACCGAAATACTCCACCGCGAAGGCGCCGATCACACCTGTGATGAAACCCACCACCAGGGCTATCGCCACGTTCAGCCATTTCTTATTATCCGGCAGCGGGGCGTCCGGCGCCACGGCCTTATCGGCCACACGCACATAGCCGCCCGAAGTTGCCTGTGCAATCTCGGCAGCGGATACCTGAGCCAATGCCGCCTGGTAGGCTTTCAGCGCGGCATCCCTCTGTGCGGTCAATTCCGTTGATTGAATTGTCTGAGCGCTACGCTTGCCCGTAAGATCGCCCACGCGGCCTCGTATCTCCTCTGCTGTTATGCCGTGGCTGACACCCGCCCGCGACTCCAACGATGATATGAGATTATCGATATCCGATTCAGCTACTTCAGGCATTTTATCCACCGGTGATGCAATCACCCCGGCCTGACCGCCAATGGCCCTTGTTATGAAGCTATAATAGAGAGTTTTAACGGCCGCTGCCGGTCTTGCTGGACCTGACAATGACTGGACCTGATCCCTGAAAGTCAGCACCTCCATCAACAGCCCGAGGTCGCTGATATCCTGCGTCAAATTCTCTATTTGGCCGGACGACTGGAAATCAAGCAGCGCTTGCTGCTTTTCCTCGTAGATCTTTTTTATCGAGTCGGCAGAGCTGCCGGCCTCCTGCGGGGTCTGCTCGGTATTACGGAGGAAATTATCAATATATGCGGCGTATTGCACTGCCCACCCGTTGGCCATGAAAGCGGCTTTGGCCGGGTCGTTGTATTGCGCCGTGAATTCAATCAGGGTGCCCTGCTGTTTGGCCTGCACCGCGGCCAATATTTTGCCCGCCGTCAGGTCCGCGGTTTTAACATTTACCGCTGCTTCCTTGCCCACCTCATCTGCGATGCTGTTTGACCTGGCTAAGGACAATAGCAACGCTGCGTCCCCCTTAAGTATGGATACGCGCGACTTTGCTTCATATACCTGTGGCGTCAGCAATACCACAGCCAGCGCCACTGCGCCGGCCAGCACAGTGATGATGACTATAAGCTTCCAGTGTTTAATAAGCACCGCTATATACTGGCGAAGGTCGATTTCATCTTCCATAATACACCCCTGTTAAACTTAATAGCTTCATTGACCAATACTCAATCTTAAAGGCATTTACTTTGATCTTCACGGGTAAATCACTACCCCGCCCGTTAGCATTTTTTGTATCGTGTCCTTCATTTTCATGTAGTCATCTTCGGCATGCACATGGGGCTCAAGGCGTGGGATACCAAATACCTGTTTTACCTTGGCGTAAGCATTTTGATTTTCTTCACCACGGTAGACCACCAGCAGGTCCACGTCGCTGGCTACGGTGTAGTTTCCCCTGGCATAGGAGCCGAACAACACTACCAGCAGGCAGGGCAATTGTTTTTGCAGGTCAGCCAAACGCTGCCTGAGGGTTTGAACAACCTCTGCCTGGCTAAACCGTGGGTAAAAGATCCGAACAGAACTTGAAGATTTTTTCGGCATGTTCTATGAGCCTCCTGGCTTCGTCCTCGGTATACCGGTTTCTTGGTGAGCCTGAAGGATGGGCATCGGGATATCTGGACGGGATATAAGCTTTATCCAATTCCAATGCTCCATTTATCAGGACATCCGGCACTTTTACCCTGGCGGATAACCCCTGCAGCAAATCAGCCACTGAATGTCCCCAGGCTTCTGCCCCCATCTTTTGCAGAACTGCCTTCACAGCCTTTTCTGCTGATTGCTGGGCGGAAAAACAGGCCCAGTTATAATATTTCAGGGATGCATCGCTTTTCGCGTGCTCCAGGTCACCCGCTGCCTGATCCAGCCAATCTTTGCTTCTTTCCATTTTTCTACCTATATTCTAACCTATATCATAGCGCCAATAGAAGGTCGAGACGAAGGCGGCGCCGATCATAATCATGTCATTGTGGGGAGCCCCTATTAATCTGTCTTTGCGAGGGTGAGCCGAAGCTGCGAGCC
>CAIYTC010000199.1 GCA_903929005.1 uncultured Dehalococcoidia bacterium
GTTTATCAGTATGGTGATGGCGCAATCGCCTGATTACTCTTACTATGAGCAGTACAGGGTGAAAAGCGGCCAATATTCGGTGCTTTTAAACGCCTACAACAGCAAGGTGGATGCTTATAACGCCGATGTTCAGGCCTTTAACCGGTGGGCCGGCAGCGCCACTTTTGTAGCAGGCGGCAGTGAAGCCAGGCGGGCCGATGAATGGAGGCGCAACCTGCAGATATCCCAACACTTGCTGGACACTATAAAAGCCGACCTGGCAAAAGAAAAAGCGGCGCAGGGACCGGCCTGGAAGCCGATGGGTATCGTGTCGAATATTGATATCAGGTGGTAAACAACCTGAAGCACCGCTTTTTCCCGCCAGACTCATAGCCGGCTGGTTGTGGCAATCGGTCAACCCCGCCGCCCCGTTCTACTTCGGCTCGGCCCTGGCGGTGCTGGCTATGGTAGGAATGCTGGTGTTTATACGGGAAAAACCCATAGTTTGAGTTGCCCACGAATTCAAAATATTCACGCTAATCTATTTAATTTCATGGCTTTATCTTATCTTTTTTCCGGTTCGGTGATTTCGTTGTAGTATCGGCCGCCTTCATCTGTCCGGCAAAATGTGTTTGTAAGTGCTTTCCCTTCACTAAATTGCGTCCCACTATGTAACAATATACGCTTGACGGCATAAATTCAATATCAACACTTTCGATTGATTTAGTTCCACTCAAAGTACGTGTTGTCACCAGTGCCTCTCGCAAATTGTGCAGGTGGCTAAACTTGACGACGTTCCTCACCTTATCGTTATTGTTAAATGGAGCATCACTCCACTTGACCTCAACCAACCACTTAGGTTTTTGGTTTTGGAGATCTATATCCACGATATCTATTTCGCCGGAATTCCAGCGGGCATAGTGAAGTGTCATGTCAGAATGAAACCACTGGGAGAATATCGCCGTTTCCACCAGTGCCCCCATGGAAACGTCCTTTTCATCTATGGGGGAGAATAAGGCACTTCTAATTGAAGGGTTAGTCAGATATACCTTGAAAAAATTTGCCCGCTTAAAACGCCTTGCGTTAACGTCTACCCGGTTGATAGTCTTGATCAGAAATGCTGCCTCCAAATATTGGATATATCGTTTTATCGTATTTTTTGCTAAACCGGATTTGACTGCAAGTGGGTCAAGCGATATTTCATTTGCCGTATTGAACGCGAGGGTTGTGAAAAGATGATTTAGTTCTTGAATATCACTTATTCCATAAAGACTGGGAAGATCGCGTGACAGTACCTTGTCAATGATGTCACTTTTAATAAACCTGGCAGGGTCGGACTGGATCGCTTCGGAAAGAATAACTTCAGGGTAACCACCGTAGTTGATATAGTGGAGGAATTTTTTATTTAATAATTGCACTTGAGATTCTGACAATTTGGGGCGAGTATATGCTGAGGATTTACCTTCTAATATAGAGACCAATTTGTCCTCTTTCAATAGAAGCATATATTCATAGAATGTTAGTGGCGGCAGCAAGAATTCCGTGAATCTGCCCGCCCCGGATTCGGTACTTTTTAATCGCAATGCAGCGGCTGCCGATCCGGATGCTACACATTTGATATTGGGATATCTATCTACGATAGCCTTAAGATATAGCTCCCAACCTTTCAGATATTGGATTTCATCAAAAAATACATAGCAGTCATTCTTGCTAAAATCAGTCCTCCTCTGCTTTGAGCATAGCGCCAGCATCTGTTCAAGATCCAGGCCATTATATAAAGGATGATCGACGGAAAAATAGCATATGCTGCCTGGTTTCACCCCCTCATCTATAAGTCTCTTTATGGCATGGTGAATAAGGACGGTTTTACCAACGCGCCTTGGTCCCATGAGAACGATTGCCCTTTTTATAGACCTGTTTTTCAAGAGTGGATAAAAAAGGCCAAGGTAGGCACGGGGGGTCATTTTCTGAATCTGTTCAGGAATCTTGTACGGCAGTTCGCACCATGGGTTTTCTATGGCCATTCTATCCAATATTTGCTTCGTTGCTATTTCTTTCACACTGCTCTCCTTAAATCATGACGTTGACATTATTATATCATACAACATTTTAATGTCACTATACTGACTTTATTTGTTAACACTGGCTCTCCCCGTCCTAATCTCGTAGAAGCTAATTAGATACAGAGGCAGCAGCGTCGAGTTCATGAAGTGCGCTTCGGTGGGCACCTGGTTGCAAAGGCAATGGGCGCCACGAATGTCAGTCCGTAATGCAACCACTGCGGATACAGGTTCACCGGCCAGCATCCAGCCTCATACATGCTCTTGAAGATAACCAGGATGCCCTCAGAAAATACCGGGGGAATGCGCGGACTACCCGCTCAAAAAAGATTGCAGGCCATAGTCTTGAGTAGTTTGGGCAGTCCATGACAATCGTTGCTATGTAACACTGATCGTTTGACAGGTAAGGGTGCGCTCAATGCCGTCAACCTTGTGAAGATGCCCGGTGATAAGCTTGCCAAGGGAGTCAACGGAGTCGCCTTCTACTTCTGCGATGATATCATAGGGTCCCAACACAGCATCCACAGATTTTACGCCGTCGAGCTTTTTAAGCTCGCTGAGTACTACCTTGGTCCGGCCTACTGACGTGGTGACGAGTACAAAAGCTTTGGCTACCATAGTATCAACCTCCCTATATTTTCAGACTTTAACTCACAGCGTTAGCCTGGCACGTTGCCATTGCCTCAAATTCCATGCACCCTTTTTACCTCCACGAATATGTCTTATGCCTGTATTAAAATTATACGCCTTTCCTGAGCCGTGCACACTAAGCCGGATTGTGATTCGGCACACCACTCACCAGGTTGTTCAATCGATGAGCGCCGGCTGAACTTTTGTTCTATTACATTTCGTGAGGTTTTACAAAAAATTTTCACGAACTAAATATTCCTTAACAATTTGATCATATAATACAGATGTAATATGGTAGAATCAGCTAAAAAGGAGATGCAGAATATGGAAGAACCGTGGATGCCGGTTGTTGCGGGAATTTTGGATATAGTATCGGGCGCTCTCGGCGTAGTAATGGGTCTATTTATGGCCTTAAATCTGCACGTCGCAAGAGCAATTCAGGCCGCTCCCTGGTTCTCCCCGCATGGAGGAACTCTTCCCCAGATGCCCCCCATTTTTTTTCCCGGCATTGGCTTAGCTATGGGGATAGCGCTGATAGTCCTGGGCGTTCTGGCTATAATCGGTGGAATCTTTGCGCTGAGAACAAAGGCCTGGGGTCTGGCGCTCGCCGGCGCCATAGCCGGTGTGATAACGGGACGCCTGATGGGCATTGTTGCGCTGATATTTATAGTGCTGGGCCGCAAGGACTTCCAAAAAGCTTAGCGCTGCTTTTTACTGTAGTAAGAAATGAACCGCTCGACCGAACGGTCGTTGGTACGCTCAATCTCAGGTGGGAAGTAACAGGCCGGCAGTTCACCCGCTTCCCGGTGATATTTTATACACTCGCAGCATAACCCCTTGCGCGGGCACGGCTCATA
>CAIYTC010000200.1 GCA_903929005.1 uncultured Dehalococcoidia bacterium
TTCGTCGTAGCCGGCGGCGGTCACCCAGTCGTACCGCATCACATACGGGTAAAACCCCTTGTGGTCATCGATGATGGCAAAGCTTTCAGTGCGCCGGAATTCGATTCTGTCACCGCCCAGCACCAGACTTCCCTGCATAGGCATCAGGCATTTATGCGAGTACGCTCCCCGGTTGTGGCCGAAGGGAATGGAAACAACTATCGGCTCGACCAGGCCTGTGTCATGGAAAGCCTCGAAATGCGCATCGATATCGGGCAAATCCTTGTAGTTACGTATTTGTATGTTTATGTAAAACCGCCCCTTGGCCAGCGCGCTGATTATCTCAATGCGGCTGTCCCTGTCCTGCCATGCCTGGCTGGCATCCCAGATAGAGCCGGGTATTTTTATCTGCCAGGCTGGCAATACTTTCTCGAAGAGATATTTTTTACTGCGCTCTTTATCATAGATAACAAATTGTGCCAGGGCCGATACCTTGGCGTTATAGAGCACCGCCAGCATAAACCAGCGGCTGTTGCCGAGCTGGAAAGCCTGCCATTCCTTCAGCCTTCCGGCCAGCAGCGGCGCAGGGAACCACCTGCCCAGCGGACTGTCAGCCTCAAGCGGGTTCACTTTATTAAACTGGCTGCTGAAAGTGCCGAAGGTGAATTTACCGTTGCTTACCAGGCTCTCAGGCGCCGGGTTGATTATCCTCTGCACATAATCTGCCATATTTATACCCCCTACCCCCGACATTGTGCATCATGGGCCTTAAAATATCAAAATACCTGTTTTCCCTGATCATACCTGTTGGTTTCATCGCAAAAGTGACCCGCTTTGCACGGTTAGTTTTTTTCTGATAGCCGCTCTATTATAATTAGGGTTACAAGATAAATTACGAGAGGGTTTGAATAGCTATGAAATGGTTTGGTTGCGCGCTGACAATTTTGGGGGTCATCCTGGTGATTTTTATCCTCACGCATATCCCGGAGATCTGGAATTTCCTGGAGAGGCTGTTGACCGGTGCGCGATTGTGACAATACGGTAAGGCCTGCCCCTGCAGCTATGGCACTATTAGCCGTAGTGTTGATATCAATTAGCTGCTCCCCCAGGTTTGCGGCCTCCGGTACGGCGGGCCAATACCTCTACTTTTCCATCGACCCCAGGCAATTGATCACGCTGCAAGACCCATCCGTGCGGGAAAACCTGAAAATAATCCTGGCTGATAAAACTGATTTCAGGTCTGATTTCAGGAAAATCCAGGACTGGGTCGCCTCACACATTATCTACACGCAGGACAGCTACTATTACTGGCAGACGCCGGCTGAAACTTTGAACAAACGGACGGGCAACTGCAAGGATTTTGCCGTGCTGCTCTGCACCCTTTGCCGTTCCTCCGGCATACCGGCCAGCGATATATATGTAGCCATCGGCAAAGACCGCAGCAACAAGAGCCACGCCTTCATAATCGAAAAATGGCTGCTCGGCCGCTGGCAGGTCATCGAACCGCAGGTAGGCGGGTTTATCATCTCGGATTTATCCTCCCTGGATACTGCGGACAGGTATGCCATAACATCCAGATTCAATGATGCGTCTTATATCGGGCAGGCAGCCTTTATCACCAGTTCTGAAACTTTTCTTAGTTCGGGTGCGCCTGCCTTATCCTCCGGCCATCAAACATCCGGAGATGAGGCCGCCGTTTCCCTTTCCTCAAGCCCACCTCCCGTGGTCAACCCTTTGCCTGGAATCGATTACTTTTACTTCAAATCAGGCCCTATTATCTTGGGTCCGGCAGGTTACAGCATGCTAACCTGGCACGTCACAGACGCATCGTCCGTTTATATAGACAGGGGCGTGGGCTTCGTGGCGCCTTCCGGTAATCAGATAGTCACAGCCACCGCGGGAACCACCTACACACTGACAGTAAAAAACGCTAACGGAGAAGTGCGGTCAATGGCCGTTAAATATTGACGTCGGCCTCCTGTTTAGCGGTTATCTCCGGCAGAATTTACAGGGCAGCAGGACGCATTTGCTGTTGTTGTTTATTCCCGAGCAGCCTTTGGTAGTATCGCTCTTTCCCCAGGTAGTCGCGTTGCAGCCGGTACGCCCCTCACTGTTGCCCCAGGTCTTAGAATAGGGTAAATTTGATTTCTCAGGGCCGTCCGCATTGGCCGGAATTGTTCCCGCTAATATGCCGCTCACCATGAAAACAACGCTGATGATCACTATCATGCACCTGTCTGTTACTCTCATGCTATTGCCTCCTCTTGCCTTTAATGACTATTTCCTTGCCTATGCATGGAGCCAGCGGCGAGAGTCGAACTCGCGACCAGCTGTTTACGAAACAGCTGCTCTACCACTGAGCTACGCTGGCATGCTTTTTAGTATACCTTGACCGCATTATTACGGGCAAGGAAACCGTAGCCCCGCCTGCCCTGACTTATTATCTAAGGCAGATACACGTCGGCCTCGGCCACACCTACGGTGTTGCCCTGCTCGTCTTTAGCCCAGATATCCAGGGTGACGAAATCCAGGCCCTTGCCGATGGGGTGCTTCTCGGTCACCGTGGCGCCGTAGATGCAGGTTGTGTCCACGGGGACCGGCCTGACCAGCTTGGATTCGATGCGCTTCATGCGGCCGCCCGACGGGTAAGCCCAGTTGGTCACAACCTTGCACATCAGCGACATGGTCTGGTTGCCATGCATCACCGTGACCGGCAGGCCGAAGACCTGCGCGGTTTTACACCACTCGGGATTGTTGTGCACCGGGTTATAATCCATGGAGCCTGCCGCATGCTGCCAGATGACTTCCTGGCCGACCAGTTGCCTGACCTCAGGGAGAACGTCCCCGCAATTCACTGATTCAAAAGTAATCTTCTTTTCCATTTCTCTTTACTCCTCCGCTTATGCCTGCAGGGCATGCTCGCCCTTGAGGAACTTCATCACGTCTTCGCGCGTGCGCGGCAGTATCAGTGTCACGTAATAGCGTATCTTCAGGTTGCCGCGCTGGTCGAAAGTCTCGGTCATGTAGCGCATGTAATATTTACCGCGCTTGATCCACTTATCGTGGCCCTTTATCTTCATGGTCAGGATGTCCCCCACCTTGATGGGATCGAAATACTCGATGATCTGGCCGGGGTTCCTGGCCCCGGGGGTCCTGATCCAGCTGCCGTGCCCCTTCCTCATCACGAAGAACCCCACCTGTGTGCCGAACATGGGATGCGCGACGATGCCGTCATGGCCGCACTTCCTGGCATACTCTTCGTCGTAAAAAATGGGGTTAGTATCCGGCACCCCCTCCGCATAGGCAACCAGGTCCTCTGCCTTGACCTCGAACTTATCCGGCAATTCGCTCTCCTTGCCGATCTCGATCTCGTCCCAGAACTCGTACTGGTCGATATCCTCCTTAACCAGGAAATCTGCCCCGAACTCCTTCTGCTTGGCGGACTTTTGATATTTCGCCATCTCTTCCAGGTATCCCATGATTGTCAACCTCCTTTATTTTATGTGTTGCGAGGGTGAGCCGAAGGCATGGCAGTCAGCGACGAAGCGATCTCAAGGTATTACGCCACCTGTGGACAGATTGCCGCGGCCGCTGCGGCGGCCTCGCAATGACGAAGGTAAAATAAGGCTCGCAATGACATCGAGGGTGGCACATCATTGACGTGTCCTATTTATTTTCTTCCTTCATAATGTAACGGAAGGTGCAGTGCTCCGGTTGTCCCACGTGGTGGCGGTCGTGCAGCACCAGCTTGATGTCCGGGTTATAGCCCTCGAGTATGGCATAGTCGGCATATTTGCAGTAGATCTTCGCGTAATCGCCCATGCCGAATTCGCGCGCGGCATTCCAGAAAGTGCATGCGCCGGCCTTGACCACCAGGTCGTTGTTGTCGAGATCGGGCTGCGGGTCGAAGTTGACGGAGTCGATGTCGCTGTAAATGAGCCAGTTCTTGAGCGTGAGCGGCTGGCCCAGGTCCTTGACCATGGCGGCTATGCGCCTGCCCCTGGCCTTGCCGAAATCATCAATGGCCTCTTTAAGCAGCGCCTCGCCTTTCTCCTCTCCCATCTCCTTGATCACGGCTTTGGCCGCAAAGGCGAACAGCGCCGCGCCCAACCCGAAGCCCGGCACCTGGTATTTAGCCGCGGCGGCCTTCTTTTCCAGTACGTCTGCCATGTAGTCCCAGTCGAAGCCCTGTTTTTTCTCACGTTCCAGGTCGTCCATATTTTTCGCCTCCTATCTGTAGCAATTATGTCATTGCGGTGAGCCGAAGCTGCGAGCCGAAGGCGCGGCAGGAAGCGAAGCAATCTGCTTGCCGGTAGAGATTGCTTCGTCGCCTGCGGGCTCCTCGCAATGACATTTTTGGGTGGCTCCTCGCAACGACAAGCATAGTAATGATATCATTATAGCCGCATTTTGAAATAATCTGGCCGGAGGATAAAGATGCCCTATAAACTGATTACGGTGGAAATCGAGGACGAGGTCGCCACGCTAACGCTCAACCGTCCCGAGAAGCTCAACTGCCTCAACGCAGCGATCCTGCACGAGATGTCGGCCGCGCTCATCGACCTGAATAAAAATGAAGAGGTTAAGGCGCTCATCCTGACCGGCGCCGGCCGTTCCTTCTGCTCGGGCGCCGACCTGTCCGGGCAACCCTACGGCACTGATAAGAACCAGCCGGGCATCAGCCGCGCCGAGCACATCGAGCCTTTCGTCAGCTTCGGTTGGGTCATCCGCCAGATTGAACAATTCACCAAGCCGGTTATCGCCGCGGTCAACGGCATCGCCGCCGGCGGCGGCCTGGCCTATGCCCTGGCAGCCGATATACGCATAGCATCAGAAAACGCCAGCTTCTCAGCCATCTTTATCAAGCGCGGACTGGTGCCGGATTGTGGCGTTTCCTACTACCTGCCCAGGCTGGTCGGCGTCAGCAAGGCGCTGGAACTGATGTGGGCAGGGGATAAAATAGACGCCCGCGAGGCCGAGCGCATCGGCCTGGTCAATAAAGTTGTAGCGCCCGGCCAGCTTATGCAGTCGGCGCATGAATTCGCCAAAGGCCTCGCCAAAGGGCCGTCGCTGGCCATCGAGATGATCAAGCGCATGGCGTATGGTTCTTTGAAGGCCGATACGGTATTCACCCAGATGGCGGTGGAGGACTTCATGCAGCAGGTGTGCCGCGAATCCGAGGATGCCAGGGAGGGCGTGATGGCCTTCCTGGAGAAACGTGAGGCTAAATTTAAAGGCAGGTAATCTGTCATTGCGGGCATAGCGAAGCAATCTCATCGTTTAGTGGTGTTATACCTTGGGATTGCTTCGTCGCCTGCGGGCTCCTCGCAATGACAGTTTTTGGTGGTGTCATTGCGGTGAGCCGAAGCTGCGAGCCGAAGGCGCGGCAGGAAGCGAAGCAATCTCATCGTTGGTGGCGTAATGCCGCGAGAGCATTGTTGACACGCTGAGCCAAAGAGTTTAGAATTCCCCCTTGCCGGTTGCCTATTTATATCCTGTCCAGGCGGCTAAAAAATAAAAAAGGAGTTGATTGCTTGTGCCCGAAGTAAGACTATCAGAAGGGGAAAGTTTCGAAAGCCTGTTGAGGCGTTTCACCAGGAAAGTTCAACAGGAAGGAATAATCAGCGAGGTACGCCGCCGGGGCTTTTTTGAAAAACCCAGCATCAAGCGCAAGCGCAAAGAGGCAACCAAACGCCGCAAAAGCAATAAAACCGTGTAATCATCATGTCATTGCCTGAAAAGCTCGATACCGACCTGAAGGCCGCCATGCGCGCCAGGGACGAGTTGCGCAAACTGGTGCTGCGCACGCTGCTCTCATCCATGAACTACGCTGAGATCGCCAAACAGAAAAAGCTGGACGACGCCGGCATCATCGAGGTCATCGGCAAGGAGATCAAGCAGCGCAGGGAGAGCATAGAGGCCTACGAGAAAGGCCACCGCCAGGACCTGGTTGATAATGAGAAGGCCGAACTGGCCATTCTGCAGGAATATATGCCCGCCCAGCTGGGCCGCGCTGAGCTTATGGCCATCGTGCAAAAGGTCATAGCGGAAGTCGGCCCCCAAGGACCCGGCGATAAGGGCAAGGTTATGCAGAAGCTCATGCCGCAGGTCAAGGGCAAGGCCGACGGCAACGAGGTCAATTCCATCGTTATCGATTTGCTCGGCAAATTGTAATTTAACATAGATTGCTTCGTCGCTTCGCTCCTCGCAATGACATTTTTGGGGCGCTCCTCACAATGACACGATAAAGGGCGCTCCTCACAATGACATGCTAAAGCCCGAGAAAGAAGGTTAAAATGAAATTCGGCATTGTGGTCTTCCCCGGCACCTGGAGCGACCGCGACTGCTATTACTCCGTCCATAACATCTGCGGCCAGGAGGCAATTTATATCTGGCACAAGGAAACCGACCTGACCGGCTGCGACTGCATCATACTGCCCGGCGGCTTCTCCTACGGCGACTACCTGCGCACCGGCGCCATCGCCCGCTTCTCACCTGTCATGGAGGCGGTGGCAGCTTTCTCTAAAAAAGGCCGGCCGGTCATCGGCATCTGCAACGGCTTCCAGGTGCTCTGCGAAGCTCACCTGCTGCCGGGCGTACTGCGCCAGAACGACCACCTGCAGTACCGCTGCCAATGGACCTACCTGAGAACAGAAAATAACGCCACTCCCTTCACCGCTAAATGCCGTCCGGGGCAGGTACTGAAAATACCCATCTCCCACTACGAGGGGCGCTACTACGCCGATGACAGCGTTATAAAAGAACTGGAAGACGCGGGCCGCGTGGCCTTCCGCTACAGCACACCCGCCGGCGAGATAACCACAGAGGCCAATCCCAACGGCGCCCTCAACAATATCGCCGGCATCGTCAACAAGCAGGGCAACATCCTGGGCCTGATGCCGCACCCGGAGCGCTCCTGCGAGGACGTCCTGGGCAGCAGCGACGGCAATATCATCTGGGAGTCTGTTATTGCCAGTATCTAAACAACAGTTAGAGGAAATTGCACTCAGCCGCAAGGAATACAACCTGATCGTGAGCAAGCTGGGGCGCGAGCCGACCTATGTCGAACTCGGCCTCTTCGGTTCGCTGTGGAGCGAACACTGCGGCTACAAGCATTCCAAAGCGCTGCTGAAGATGTTCCCCGGCAAGGGCAAGCACGTCCTGGTCAAGGCCGGCGAGGAAAATGCCGGCGTCATCGATATCGGCGACGGCCTGGTCATCGGCTTCAAGATGGAGTCGCATAACCACCCGTCTTACATCGAGCCCTACCAGGGCGCGGCAACCGGTGTGGGCGGCATAGTCCGGGATATATTCACCATGGGATTGCGGCCCATCGCACTGATGAATTCCCTGCGCTTCGGCCCGCTCTCGGAACCGCACAACCGCTACCTGATGAGCGGAGTGGTGGGCGGTATCGCCGGCTACGGCAACTGCCTGGGCATCGCCGATGTGGGCGGCGAGATTTATTTTGATGAATGCTACAGCGGCAACCCGCTGGTCAACGCCTTCTGCCTGGGCATCGGCCGGGCGGACGGCCTGGTCAGGGCCTGCGCCTACGGCGAAGGCAACCTCGTCATGCTGGTCGGCGCCGATACCGGGCGCGACGGCATGCACGGCGCTTCAGGCCTGGCCTCCCGCACCTTCGAGGAAGTGCGCGAACTGCGCTCAGCCGTGCAGGTGGGCAACCCCTTCATGGAAAAACTGCTCATCGAGGCCTGCCTCGAACTGGCTAAAACAGACTGGATCGTGGGCATGCAAGACTGCGGCGCAGCCGGACTGACCAGCGCCACGGTGGAAGCCGCCGCTAAGGGCCAGTCCGGCATGGATATAGAAGTGCAGAAGGTGCCGCGCCGCGAAAAAGGCATGACAGCCTACGAGGTCATGCTCTCCGAATCGCAGGAACGCATGGTCGTCATCGTTAAAAAAGGCTATCAGCATAAAGTGAAAGCCCTCTTCGACCGCTGGGAATTGCATTCGGATATCATCGGCCGGGTGACCTCGGACGGCATGTTCACCATCCGCGATAACGGCCGGGTGGTGGCCCATGCGCCGGTGGAGGTTTTGAATACTGCCCCCGTTTACCGCTTCCGCCCCCAAAGGCCGGCCTGGCTGGATGGCCTGCAGGAGTTAGATCTAAGCAAGATTAAGGATGTAGCCTCCGGGGACGCCGGCCAGACACTGCTCAGGCTGCTGGCAACGCCCAATATCTGCAGCAAACACAAGGTTTACCGCCAGTACGACCACCAGGTGGGGGATAATACCGTGGTACTGCCGGGCAGCGATGCCGCCGTACTGCGCATCCAGGAGACAACCAAGGCCATCTCCATGGTCACCGACGGCAACGGACGCTACTGCTATGTAAACCCATTGGTCGGCGGCATGATCGCCGTGGCCGAAGCGGCGCGCAACACTGCCTGCAGCGGCGCCCGCCCCATGGCTATCACCAACTGCCTGAACTTCGGCAACCCCGAGAAAAACGATGTCTATTACCAGTTGCAGGAATGCATCAAGGGCATGAGCCTGGCCTGCCAGAAGCTGCGGGTGCCGGTCATCAGCGGCAACGTCAGCCTCTACAACGAGACCCGCGGCGTAGCCATCTACCCCACGCCGGTGGTAGGCATGGTCGGCCTGATCAAAGATGTCAGGCGCCACTGCTCATCCGGCTTCAAGCAGGCGGGTGATATTGTTTTCTTGCTGGGAGATCCCGGCGGCGACGACAGCATTGGCAGCAGCGAATACCTGGAGCTTGTGCACGGCCAGGTCAGCGGCAGCCAGCGGATCGATATGGAGCAGGAAAAACGCCTGCATACCTGCCTGATCAAAGCAGTGGAGAGGGGCATTTTGAATTCCGCCCATGACTGCTCCGATGGCGGCCTGGCGGTGGCGCTGGCCGAAAGCTGCATCCTGGGCAACATCGGCTTCAAGGGCGCGCTCAGCGTCCGGGGCCGACTGGATGCCGCACTCTTCGGCGAGGCGCAGTCCCGCGCCGTGGTCTCGGTCAACCCGGGGTCGGCCCGGAAGCTGGAGGAACTGGCCTACAGGTGCAAAGTCACGGTTACCGGGCTGGGCGCGGTTCACGGCAGCCGCTTTGCCCTCAAAGGCCTGCTCGACCTGCCTGTGAGCGAGCTTGACCGGGCCTGGATGAACGGGCTCTAATACGGACACGGGCCTGGTGGCCCCCGTCCCTATATTATTAAATTCTGGAGTAACTGAATTGGCTGAAATATCTGAATTCAAGGGAGTCCGCTATAACGCCGGCAAGGTAGGGTACATGCAGAATGTTATCTGCCCGCCCTACGACGTCATCTCGCCGCAGGAGCAACAGGCGCTCTACGCTAAAAGCAAGTTCAACATGGTGCGCCTCGAATACGGCCTGGAGCAGGCTGGCGACAACGAAGGCAACAACAAATACACGCGCGCCCGCGACGAGTTCAACCTCTGGTTGAAAGAGGGCGTGTTGATGCAGGACCAGGTGCCCAACTTCTATGTCCATGAGCACATCTTCGAAGTAGGCTCGGCCATAAAAAAGCGGCTGGAGCTTTTTGCCTGCGTGCGCCTGGAGCCCTGGGAAAACAAGGTCATTTTCCCGCACGAATTCACCATAGCCAGGGCCAAGGCCGACCGGCTGGACCTGCTGAAGGCCTGCTCGGCCGATTTCAGTCCCATCTTCGGCCTTTACGAGGACCCCGGCGGCAAGATCAACCAGCTTATCGTCAACCGTGTCAAATCAAAGCCTGCCTACAGCTTTCAGCACGGCGACAGCCACAGGTTCTGGGTGGCCAACGAGCCCGAGTTCGTGCAGCGTGTCAGCCACTTCCTTAACCCCAAATCGATCTATATCGCAGATGGCCACCACCGCTACGAAACGGCGCTGGCCTACCGCGACTACCGGCGCGGCTTCGACCCACACGGCAGCGGCAACGAGTCCTACAACTACGTCATGATGGCATTGGTCTCCTTCTCAGACCCGGGCATCGTCATACTGCCCATCCACCGGCTGGTGCGCGGCATCCCCGCAGAGACGCTGAAAAAATTTAAGGCAGAGCTGCCCGACTATTTTGAAATCATCGAGGCCTCCACACAAACTGTTTCCATCTCCAATAGCGCGCTGGGGAGCATCAAAATATGCGGCCTGGAGCCCGGGCAGGTGCTCTGCCTGAGCCTGCGGCCGGGGATCAAGGTCAACGACTTCCTCAAGCAGAAGCGTTCCGAGGCCTATGGCAAGCTGGACGTCAGTGTTGTACAGCACATCCTCTGCGAGAAATTGCTGGGACTGCCGGCCGGTGATTCCGACAACCTGGCCTACACACCCAGCGGAGAATCTGCCTGCCGCCTGGTGGACGAGGGCCAGTTCCAGTTCACCCTGCTGCTCAACGCCATCCCGGCCAAAACGATCAAGGCCGTAGCTGACGCCAATGACCGCATGCCGCGCAAATCCACCTTCTTCTACCCCAAGCTGCCGTCGGGGCTGGTCATGTTCCGTACGGACGGGCAGATCTAAGACAAAGGAGCGCCAGGCTACAGTTCAAGCCATTTCCACCCGGTCGCGGCCGTGCTGCTTGGCCATATAGAGCGCGCCGTCGGCCCTGGCAATGAGCATATCCAGCGAAGAATCACCGTCCGTGACCGCGGACACGCCCATGCTGATCCTTAGCTTCACCTGTTCCCCTGAATCGCTGCAAATATCCATTTCCTTTAAAGCCGCGTGTAGACGCATGGCCGCCTGGCGGCCTCCGCTTGCCCCGGTTTCCGGCAGCACAATCCCGAATTCCTCACCACCCAACCTTCCCACGATGTCCACTTTTCTCACCCGGGTTGAAACTATTCTGGCCAGTTCCTTCAAAACCCTGTCTCCCAACATCTGCCCGTAATTGTCATTGATTAATTTAAAGCGGTCCAGGTCAATCGTGATGAAAGAGAAGGCCGTCCGGTAGCGCAGGAACCTGGCCATTTCCCGGTCGGCCATCTCCATAAAAACCCGGCGGTTATAAATCCCGGTCAGCCCGTCTGTAACCGCAAGCTGGTTGAGGCGCCCTACTAACCGCTGGTTGATCATGATAATAAAACCAAAGGTCAATAGGATACCCTCGATGAGAGAAACCAGCCATACAGCTGTTGGCGTCAGCGCCGGGGCGAAAAAACTGTTAACCGGGGAGGAAATGAGCATCAGCACGGCGCGTACCGCAAAATAACAGCCATAGGCCAGAAAAACAGCGGCGGTGAAGTTGGCAGAAGCAGCGATAGGGCGGGACTTGTTAACAAAGAGCCTGTCCGCGGTCAATAATGAAACAATTGCCGTGGCAGCGGATACAATCACGGTCCGTGCGGTAATGTCATTATTTACATAGCTATAATAGAAAAAGGACAGGCTGAAAACGGCAAAAATCGAAATAGCGATCCAGCGGTTCTCTTGCTTATCAAGGAAGCGCATAACGCCGATGTATAGAAAGATTTGTGCTAAAACGAGCAGTGCGTTCGCGCAGATACCGGAGATCTGCTCAACTGAGATAACATCCGGCAGGAGCACTAATCCCAACCCCGCCGCCGATAGGGCGCTGCTCAGCGCCCACCATCCTATCCCCCTGTAAGCTCTATTCACCAGGTACAGGAGAAAAAATACAATTACCTGTATAGCATCCAGGCTGCCCAGCGCAAAGGAGAGCGTACGAATGTCAACGTTCATGTTCCCATCCGGATTAAAAAGTTAGCCTGTGCGGCCACCCGATAATATCCCATATCCGGCATCCTGGCAAGTCAATCCCTAAACTCAAAAACAGTAGATGTAAAAGCCTGCTGAACGGCCTCTTCCAGCGAAGCGCGCTTCGGTTCCCGCACTGAAATAAGCCGCTCAACCACCTTCGTTTCCAGCCTGCCGAAAAAGCCGCATTGCTTCCACAGTGATAGCAACGTATCGCGCGTGCCGCCGTAGAGGATGTAGTCGAGCTCTTTGAAATGCGGCTCGATGATCTCGCGGGCATGGCCCTCGACGCGGGTGAAGAAGTATTCCATCTGCTTTTCCCGGTGGCGGGCAAAGCGGTTGGCCGATGACCCGCCCTTCTTATGCCGAGCATGCACCAGTCCCGTCCCGGCCTTGCCCTCCAGCAGTTTTTCCCCCTCGAATATTCCGATAGCCCAGTGCCCGAGCCTTACCAGGATCAAGCTCAATTTCCAATCTTTTGTCAGTATGGCCTTCAGAGGCCCGGGCTCAAAACCGTGGTACAAAACTGTTTCCGCAATGGGAAAGGGAGGCCAGACGACACAGCCCCTGTCCACCAGGTAAAAGATTACCGCACCGGTGGGCGATTTCAGCGCTTTTTCCGCCAGCGCGTCCAGCATCTCGCCACGGTCCAGAGCCTGCGCCAGCATTTTTTCTATCTCAACCCTGCCTGCGGACGGCCGTCTGTAAAGGCTAAATAATACATTCTCAGTTCGTATTTCCGACAGCCAGCGCAAAGCGCGGGCGCGGGTCATGACAAATTGACTGACTTCCGGCATGCCGACATTTTACACTTTATGGGTCGCAGACAGAAAAATGTGGCGTAATGCCCTGAGATTGCTTCGTCGCCTGCGGGCTCCTCGCAACGACATTTTTGGGACGCGCTCCTCGCAACGACGCTTTTGGGGGTGTCATGGCAGGCCCTTTTTTACTCGTCATTGCCAGCGTTTTCCCCTCTCGTCATTGCGAGGCCGCCGCAGCGGCCGCGGCAATCTTATTGTCATGCACGGGGATAGATTGCTTCGTCGCCTGCGGGCTCCTCGCAAAGACAAGCACAAAAATGTCATTGCGAGGCCGCCGCAGCGGCCGCGGCAATCTTATTGTCATGCACGGGGATAGATTGCTTCGTCGCCTGCGGGCTCCTCGCAAAGACAAGCACAA
>CAIYTC010000201.1 GCA_903929005.1 uncultured Dehalococcoidia bacterium
CCCAGCTTGTAGGCCCCTCAAAACTATGCGCAAGTTCTCTCCCACTGGGATTATATGGATAATTTACATTCGTTGTTAGACTACTGACTGCCGTACCGCTAACGCCTGTCCAAAACTCGCGAAGAGCCAAACCAGTGCCGTCGCCGAATTTCGTAAATGTGAGCCTATTGATGCTCCAGTCATTCGTATCCACCAACAGCCGCATAGTATGCTCGCCTTTTTTAAGAAATACGTTAACATCGGTATTGCCGAATACCTGTGCCCCGCCTGTCGGCGAGAAAATCACGGGCCCTGTCTCGTCTCTGCCGTCGAATTCGATTCTGAATTCTCCATTGGAGTCTACAGCAGCGACCCGGGCTGTAATTTTATATAAACCGCTTGACTCAACATTGACCGAATATTCGAGCCATTCCTTTACCTTCAAATTTGTAACATCATAACCGCCTTCGCTGCACGTCTCTATATCTACATCGTCACTGCGGTATTGTCCGCCGCTGTTTCCCGCTGTTGTATCGTAATACGCAGTAAATTGACCGCCGGTGTCGTAATTCTCCGCCTCTATCGTCCCCGGAATGGACCACGCACTCCCACCGTAAGGCAACTGTGCTGTCTGATTAGCTGGCGGAATCCTGATCATTAGCATACTGCTTCTCGGCAAACTGATATCAAATGAATCACCTGTAGTAACAGCGACGCTGCTTAATGAAGGTACGGTTGACGCGCTCGGATTCACCACTCCATTTATCATCAGGCAATTATAATCCTGGATACTTACTCCATTTGGGCACATTGAACCTGCGGGTTGAATCAGCCATCTCTCGCCGGTCGCTGCCGCACCGAACCCGGATATATTAATATGCACCGTCCTGTCGGTGCTCGGATAATTATTTGCCATAAATATGGTTAGATTATTGGCGTCATCTCTGCTTGCGTATGCTCTAACCGTAGAATCCGTTGATGATGCAGTAACCATGTCCCTGCCGAAATAATAACTCAGTATCGGGGAGGCATACCATTTCGGATACAATTGAAAATTCTGATAACCTGTTTCATTTGTATCAAAATTTTTATCACCAATCATATGATACTGATTCTGGCTCCATGGATTGGAACCTTCCCAGCCGTATTTGCACATTTCCATAATATACTGTGCTTTGAATAACGCGCTTACATAAGCTATATTTCTAATGTAATTTCTTCCGTCGCCGGCGTCCCATTCCGTCATCCAGTATTTTATTTTGCCTACATATTGAGGACCTATGGATGTTGCTATAATTTTGTTCAAGCTTCCTGTATCATCGCAAATAAGCTGAAGATCATTGCTTAACAAACTCGCGTTGGCATTAGCGTTGCTGGGCCAGGTTCCGGCTGGATATGAATGGATAATGAGAAAATCAGGTTGAATTCCATTTGCATCCGTCGTGTTTAATAAATCGCGTGTCCATTTTCCTACATACCATCCCCATGGCTGATATGTGTCGCATGGTTCGGCGCAGGCGCCAATTTTGATTCGCGGATTAACCGATTTCATCGCATTATAAAAATGAGTGTATCTACTGCCGTAATATACACCGCTGATTTCCGGAAAATAGCCGTACTCCCATGGGCCGCCCTGCTCATTTCCGATTTCCCAATAGCGTGCGCAATTGGTTCTTGAACTCTGGTCAGCGACCCAGGCAGTGGCGGCACTAATTGCGCCGGCTTCCCAATGGTTGACGTCAGTCCCTGTAGAGTCACTCCAGATACCCGAGTAATTAACTATCGGCTGCATAATGGAGTCAAACTTATTTATTCTATACATCGATTCGCCATAGCTGACTTTCCATGTTTGTGAATAATTCGGGCCTTCCATATCGCTCCAAAGGACCCCGTCTCCCCAGGAGCCGCCCGGCCAGCGCACGTATCTGCTGCCCGATGCCGCTATCAGAGTGTTGACATTTTCATTGCTACCGTTTTGAGCACCGTCCCAGCATTGCATGTTGCTGCCATACATCGTCTCCGGGATTGCGCGGATATACGATGACGCAGTAACGCTGACCGTTACATCAGCGGCCTTAACCGACGACATCGAACACAGGAGAATACACACAAAAACAACTGATATGGCTGTTTGCAACTTCATCACATTAACCCCCAAAACCA
>CAIYTC010000202.1 GCA_903929005.1 uncultured Dehalococcoidia bacterium
GTTTTGCCCTGGCCTCTCCCGCTGACATCGAACCAGGATTGAAACGGCTTCAACACGACTTGCAATCCGGACAATGGGACAGTAAGTACGGTCATTTAAGACGCAAAAAGTACTTCGACGCAGGCTTCAGATTCCTCAGATTCACAGAGCCAAAGAGGCGGTAACCTTAGACCTAAGATTTTTTATTATGGATGAGCATACTGCAAATACAATTTGCGACAAAATAATTAGACTTTGTAAAGCATATGATTTAGAGGTGAGGCATGCAAGAGAAGAAGATCACTAAGCAGGTTGTTGGAGCGGTCCTTTCACAATTATTGAATGTTCCGGTATTATCCGGTGCATTGGCGAGTTATTTGTTCTTGCACATTCCTGACCCGGAACCCAACCGCCTGAACGGATATGCCTGGACAATGCTGTTCCTGTGTTTAATACCGTTATGCAGTCTTTTCTTTTTTATTCGGGTCAAGAGCGAAGAGAAACAGGTGACAGTACACAGGCAGCGGGTAGCAAGTTTTGTTATCATGCTAATCAGCTACCCGACCGGTTGGTTAGTCCTGGCTTTGATGGGCGGCCCGCGCATTTTCACGGCAGTAGCGGCTATTTATACATTTGTGACTGTTGGCCTGGTAATTTTCAATTTGTTGCTCCGTTATAAAGCCAGCGGACATGCTGCCGGCGTCTCCGGACCGGTAGCTATTATGATTTATATTTATGGCGTCATTGCGTCACCATTGCTGGTTTTGTTACCTCTGGTAACCTGGGCGCGACTGGCCGCCGAGGGTCATAACCTCTGGCAAACTGTAGTTGGGGCAACCATGTCTGCGTTGATCTCGATAGGAGTATTATGGGCGTTTGGCTTTCCGCCGTTTATTGGGGTGGTTTGGTAGGGGATCTTTTTACGTCTGTCTAAATCATTTAGTAGCTACGAATTTTATTATGGGTTGACATATATGCCGATGTTTGCTCAATGGTGATAAATGCAGAGGCATGTCAATCCGTTCCACCTGTAATCTTGCTCACCATCGCAAATGTCCTCCTTGCGTTGTCGCATATAATATTGAATGACCCGATATGCGCTTTCCGCGCTCCTTGTCTTATTAATAGGCTTCACCTCCTGCACCATCGCTCAAATCCCGCCGGCGCCGCAACCGGCGGTAGTACCTGTCACGCAGCCTGTAACCCCGCGAAAGCCATTCACGATTGTAGCTCTTCCAGATACACAACTATATTCGAAGACCTTTCCCGCGACGTTTACGGCACAGACGCAGTGGATAAATGACAATACCGTCTCAAAGAACATTGCATTTACGGTGCACCTTGGCGATATAGTAGATTCACAGCATAATAGTTCGGAACCGGTCAAGGCTGAATGGACAAACGCCAAAAACGCCATGGACCTGCTTAACGGACTTAAATACTCGGTGTTACCGGGCAACCACGATAATCTTGTAAAGGGAAAGATAGACAACGCTTTTTTCAATTCGTCTTTTCCCTATACTGGGTTCGAGAAATATCCGTGGTACGGTGATCATTACCCGCTAAATGGAAACGAGAATAGCTACTCGCTGGTGGATATTTCGGGCCAAAAATTACTTATTCTGAGCATCGGGTTTTTCGGCAATTTAACACAGCCCACAGTGGAATTATCGATGATGTTTGACTGGGCAAACGCCGCCATCGCGAAATATCCGGAGAGACGTGTGATCGTGGTGACTCACTCAATGATCAACAACAAGGGTGCGTTTTCACGGGGAGGGAAACTGCTCTGGGACCAGATGATAAAACAACATCAAAACGTTTTCCTTGTCCTCTGCGGTCACGTGTGTACCGAGTCAACCGTAACTAAGATTGCTGAATCCGGTAATGTTGTCAACATCCTGTTGAGCGATTACCAATGTGATGAAAAAGGGGGAAACGGATATCTCAGGGTGATGGAGTTCATCCCCTCGCAAAGCATTATTCACGTGGAGACCTTCTCGCCCCTGACAAATACATGGCGTGACAAAAGCACCAGCTTTGACCTGCCGTACATATTCCAATAATAAAGCCCGTCATCGTAGGGAAACGAAGCCATTCTGAATCCGGCCATTCCAATTTGAAAATATTTATTTCGACCATCGGCTAATCGAAATAGAGAAAGGTATTGAGTAAGCGTACGCATGGCCGGATAGACATGCCCATGTTCGTTCAAGGGTAATAAATTCAAAAGCTACTGCAATACGGATTTTCATTTTTCCCGGTGTTGACACCAATTAAACGGCAAGGGCGTTTGAGGCCTTCTTCTACCATACCCCAGCCAATTACCGTATAATCAGCAAATAATGAATACAGGGGAAAGCCGTATGGCCACGCAGTGGTTGCCGGCTGCACTTTCCTTTATAGCCGTGGCTCTTTGCCTTTCCTGTATCACTATCACACAGTCACCTGCCACACCAACACCTGCGGCTCCCCCTGCAACACCAACATATGTGATACTCACCAACATCGCCAATCCTAATGACCCCTACTACCAGGCGATAGACGAACTTCAGCGGCTGCGAAACGGTCACATAGTTCGTTTTGAAGGAACAGTCAAAAGCGCACTTTCCGAACTGAAAGCCATACGCCCGCGATATATGGCTGTGGCAGTAAAGCCGGAGATGATAGAAGAGCTCTTTGCTTACGATATCTTTACTCTGGCCAGAGAAATAGCGAGCGGCACGGGAGTGGATCTGGCATATGGTTTTTTGACAGGTGCTACGGCAGGCGATGTCCTGGGCTACGTTCAAAGGATAGCAACGTGGGAGCGCGAGGGCAAGGCAAAAAAGGCAACGTTCAGAGCCTATTTTTCTACAGGGAAAGGGGCGTTCGGCGGAGGCCTGGGAACATGGGGCGATAAGCTAACCCAGGGCGAATTGCAAGTGTTCACAGGCCTGGGTATGGATAGCAAGCGAACAGATGTATCTAAGGTTGACGATACTGCCATAATAGCCGACATGCAAAAGGCGCAACGCCTATATCTGCACTTTTTTGTTCATGGCAGCCCCACGAATCTCGATGACATTAGCATAGGTAAGATAATCGGGCTGGGTTACCCATCGGTAGTCTTCAATTCGGGATGCTATGGCGGGTGCACAGGCAAATGGTACAACCAGAGTAGTCCGGACATACTGGAGAACTACAAGAGCAGGGCAGTACCAATTGATAGCAGTAAATCGTTAGCCCTGCGTTTCCTGAAATCAGGTTGCATGGCGTATTTTGGCCACATGCGCATGACGGGCGACAACTCGTGGGTTGCTGAAATGACCAACTCACTGGCAGCGGCTCCCGAGGCAACAGCCGGAGACCTTGCACTTGCCTGGTACAAGAAAGCTGGCCTCTCCAAGCAGTCCAAGGGAGAAAGCTGTCCCAGGGATTTAGATTTAGCTGGCTTTGATTGTAACCTATTTGACTATTCTGCCGTCATATTAGTTGGCGACCCGGCTATTCGAATCCTTCCATAGGGAATAACACACCTCTCTGTTAACCTGCTCTCCGAAAATAAGTGCAGTATTAATGTTAGACTAAAAGACAGACCTGCCCCCCTAAAATCAATGCTTGGAAAGAAAGCTATTTGTTTTTATTTATGGATGAACATACATACCGATGTTTGTTCAGTGGCCGGTAATTCTAAAAGAACTGCAATACGGATCTTCATCTTTTCCGGCGCCGCCACAAATTGAATATGCAGGTATCCAGGGTGACGCAAGTTAAGTTGCATATTTAGCGGCCGTGATGTAATAATGATTTTGCGGCTGCTGCGGCTTTTTTAAGATGCATAAATCAACCAGGAATATCTTCAAGATGCACGGATGGCGGGTGGACCGTGCCGTGCACAACTATGTTTACTTCGTATTTTACGAGAAATACGTCAGGGCCTTTTTAGCCGCCGGCAGGTTAGTCGCCAAAAATTTCGGCGACAATAAATTAAGCACCCACGCGTTTAAAAGTATATTTGAGAATTATCACGCCAAGGTACTGACTTACAACGATGCCCGGAAAATACTAACGCTTAACAGCGATCTCAGCATCAGCGCAGATAAAGCTAAAAAAATCATACCCTTCAGCGCTGCCAACAAAATAATATTCAGTGAACCTGATTTCATCGCCGTGATGGACTGTCCCTGCCGGCTTTCCAGGAAGCAGCATTGCGAGCCGGTCAACGTCTGCATGGCGGTGGGCAGGACGACCGCCGAATTCTGGCTGGAGCACTGCACGCAACTTCACGTAAGGAAGGTCTCCCAGGCGCAGGCGCTGGAGTTGCTGCAGGAATCGGTCAGGTTGAACAGGATTATCACCGCCTGGCTAAAAACTGAAACCGGCGGCCGGACGGGGGTAATATGTTCCTGCTGTTCCTGCTGCTGCGGCGGCATCGAGGGCATGAGGCTGGCCAGGAGGTTGCCGGGCGCTGAAAAAGTAACCAATATAATCTCGTCCGGCTACTCGGTGGAAATCGATTCAAACCTGTGCATTTCCTGCGGCACCTGTATTCAGGTGTGTGCCTTTGACGCCCAGAAGCCAGGCGCTAACGGCAACCCGATTTATGACGTGGATGCGTGCCTGGGGTGTGGGGTATGCGCGGCCAAATGCCCGTCCGGCGCTCGCAGGCTGGTCCCTGATGAAAGCAAAGGCCTGCCGCTGGATGTGTCTATGCAGGGCTAATGGAAGGAGAATTAATTATGAGCGCAGAGACCGATTTTATCTGGTGGAAGCACGGCGTTTTATGTGAGATATGGCCGCGCAGCTATTACGATAGCAACGGCGATGGCTCGGGCGATATACAGGGCATAATCCAGAAGCTGGATTACCTGGCGGAGCTGGGCATCGACGGCATCTGGCTGGGGCCGGTCAACAAGTCGCCCATGGTGGACTCGGGCTACGACGTAGCCGACTACCGCTCCATCGACCCTCTCTACGGGACGATGGCGGATTTTGAACAACTTCTGGCGGAAGCGCACAAGCGCAACATACATATCATCATGGATATGGTGGTCAACCATACCTCGGACCAGCATGCCTGGTTTAAGGAGTCCCGCTTGTCGCGAGACAACCCCAAACGTGACTGGTACATCTGGCATGACAGGAAGAGAGGGCGGCCACCGTCCAACTGGAAGGCGGCGATGGGCGGGGGCGTCTGGCAATGGGATAACGCTACCAAACAATATTACCTGCATTCCTTCTTCAAGGAGCAGCCCGATTTAAACTGGCGCAACCCGGCGGTCAGGCAGGAGATCTACGCTACCATGAGGTTCTGGCTGGATAAAGGTGTGGACGGCTTCCGCTGCGACGTACTGAATTATTTTCTCAAGGATGACCAATTGCGGGATAACCCCACGTCGCTGTCCGCCGGCATCTTCAACGGCTTCCAGAAACATCTGTACAGCCGGAGCCAGCCGGGCATGGAGGAAATACTGAGGCAGATGCGCGCCGTGCTGGACGGGTATAAGGACCGCATGATGGTGGGAGAGGTGTTCGTTGCACAGGATGGGCCGGCCATGGCGGCCGCCTTCATGGGCGATGGTGACCTCTGCCACCTGTCCTTCGAGTTCTCCCTGCTCTTCACGAAATGGGACGCGGCCCGGTTCAAAGAAATGATAAACGGCTGGTTCGCGGTTTTGTCTGCGAAGGGCTGGCCGTGCAACGTGCTCTCCAACCATGACCAGCCGCGCGCCGTCACGCGCTGGGCTGCCGGCGCCGACACACAGAAAAGGGCCAAGGTCATGGCGGCCTTACTGCTTACCCTGCGCGGGACGCCTTTCCTCTACTACGGGGAGGAGATCGGCATGCCGGACAGCCCGATCAAGCGCGGCGACGTGATGGATACCGTCGGCAAGATGTACTGGCCGATAGTGAAGGGACGTGACGCCGAGCGCAGCCCCATGCAATGGAACGCCGGGCCGCAGGCGGGGTTCTCCAGCGTAAAGCCCTGGCTGCCGCTCAATGCTGATTATTCTGAGATCAACGTCGCGGCACAGGAAAAGGACCCGCTATCAGTGCTGAATTTCTACCGCAGGCTGATCGCCCTCAGGCGGGAAAAGCCGGCGCTGCAGCGTGGGGGCTACGAGCAGGTTCCCTCGGATAAAAATATCCTGGCCTACCGCAGAACTTATCACAACGAAGAAATCCTGGTCATCCTGAATTTTGCAGGTGAACGGAAGGTGCAAGCAATTGATTCAAGCAAGCGCTGGAAGGTGCTGCTGGGCACGCAGCGCAGCAGTGAATCGGCTATTGATAAGGACGGCCTGGCGGTGTATCCTTATGAAGCCCTGATACTGGAGGAGGATAAATGAAACAGGTTGTGGCCTTTGGTTCCGACCATGTAGGCTTCGATTTGAAGGGCGAACTGATGAGACGCCTGCAGGGAGAATACGCGATCCTGGATATGGGCCCGGCGGCTTATGATGCCGCCGACGATTACCCTGATTTTGCCGGGGCCGTAGCCTGCGCCGTGGCTTCAGGCAAGGCCTGGCGGGGCATCCTTATATGCGGCAGCGGCGTCGGTGTCAGCATCGCTGCCAATAAGATTCCCGGAGTGCGCGCCTGCGTGTGCCACGATACTTTTTCGGCCCGCCAGGGAGTGGAACACGTCGAGATGAACGTGCTCTGCCTGGGGGCACGCGTGATAGGGGTTGATCTGGCTATGGAACTGGCTACTGCCTTCCTCAACGCCAAATTCGGCGGCGAGGCCAAGCATAAGCGCAGGATAGATAAGCTTTTGGCCATCGAAAAACGCTCGCTTGAAGGCAAGAATACCTGCCAGTAGAAATATAACATCTTGAGAGGCTCGTGAAAAAAAAGTCCGGCCAATTGCCTGCACTGGGTGTGGACCTGGGCGCGACCAAGGTTGAGACTGCCCTGGTGGACGGCAGCGGTAGGCTGATGACATCCGTAAGGCATTTTACACATGCCGAAAAAGGACCGGCCGCGGTCGTGGAAGGCATCGCCGAAAGCGTAAAGATCTGCCTGGCGACCGCCGGCTGCAGGGCTGCCTGCCTGGGGATAGGTGTTGCGGCTGAGGTGGAAGGTGGCACAGGGAATGTTATAGCGGCAGCCAATATGAAGTGGCGGGACGTGCCGCTCAAAAAGATGCTGGAAAAGGCTACAGGCATGCCCGTTTTCGTCACCAATGACGTGCGGGCGGCGGCCTGGGCAGAATGGAAGTTCGGCGCCGGGCGCGGCGTGGACGACCTGGCCTGCGCCTTTGTGGGCACCGGTCTGGGCGGCGGCATCATCACCCGGGGACGGCTGCTGGAAGGATATGGCAACGCGGCCGCTGAAGTCGGCCATATCACCATAGTGGCAGGCGGGCGCAGATGTACCTGCGGCGGCCGGGGCTGCCTGGAAGCCTATGCCGGGGGCTGGGCCATTGCGCAGAGGGCACAGGAGGCGGTGAAAGCGCATAAACAGGCGGGACGCCGGCTCACCGCCCTGGCGGGCGGCATACAGAAGATAACGGCGGCCACCGTCGCGCAGGCTTACCTTGCGGGAGACCCGCTGGCCGGGCGGCTGGTAAAATCTACAGCACGCTACCTGGCAGCAGGCATGACGGGCATCATCCATATGCTTAATCCGCAAGTCTTCATCCTGGGAGGCGGCGTCATAGAGGGCCTGCCGCAATATATCGGGATGGTTGAACCCCTGCTACGCTCCCGTGCACTGGAGGCCAGCCTGAGGGGGCTGCGCATCAGCCGTGCCTCCCTGGGCAACAAAGCAGGCGTTATCGGGGCAGCGGGCATGGCCGGGGAGAGAATGGCCGGGACAGGCAACTAATTGAAAGATGTATGCAGGAGGTACGATGGTCAAGATAGACGGTACGAGCTTTAAAGACGAGTATGGCAGGAGGCTGATCCTGCGGGGTATCAACCTGGATTCCAAGGTGCCTTACCAGCCGGACGGCGCCACTCATATCAGGGAGGGGTTTTTCGACCACCGCACCGTGTCCTTTGTGGGCAGGCCCTTCCCGCTGGAGCAGGCCGACCGGCATTTCAGCCGCTTGAAGCGCTGGGGCCTGACCTTTTTCAGGTTCCTGGTGCCGTGGGAAGCTATTGAGCACGGCGGACCGGGCCAATACGACGAGGAGTACCTCGATTACCTGTATAAAATAGTCAGCAAGGCCGGGGAATACGGCATGCTGCTGTATATCGATACGCGCCAGGACGTCTGGAGCCGCTTCACAGGAGGCTGCGGCGCGCCGGGCTGGACCTTCGACACGACCGGCCTCGATATCACCAAATTCAAGGAGAGCGGGGCCGCTATCACGCACCAGGAATACGGCGCAGATTACGTGCCCCAGATCTGGGCCACCAACGGCTTCAAGCTGGCCGCTGCAACCATGTTCACACTCTTCTTCGGAGGCAACGATTTCGCGCCTGCTACAAAGTTCGAGGGGCAGCCCGTGCAGGAATACCTGCAGGGGCGCCTGCTGAATGCCTATAAAAAGGTAGCGGAAAGGCTAAAGGGGCTGCCCGCTGTGCTGGGCTACGATACGATGAATGAACCATTCCGCGGGTATATCGCCTGCCGAGATCTGAATTCCACCGGCTGGTACCATTATAAGAAGGGGGAATGCCCCACCGCGTTCCAGGGTATGCTGCTGGGTTCGGGCATAGCGCAGGAGGTCGAGGTCTGGCAATCCTTCCTGCCCAAATTGCTGGGCAAGAAACTGCTCAATACGGGCGGCGTGAAGGCCTGGAAAGAGGGCGCCGACTGCGTATGGAAAGCCAACGGTGTCTGGGACTTCGATAAGGCAGGCAAGCCCGTGCTGCTGCAGCCGGATTATTTTGCAGTCAGGAACGGAAAAAAAGTGAATTTCACCAATGACTACCAGCGGCTGTATTTCGACCGCTTCGCCGAAGCCATACACTCGGTTGATGCCGGGGCGATGATATTCATCACCCCTCCCAACGTGGATTATAATCCCCCACCTATGGGCGGGGACAACGCCAGGCACATCGTTTACAAACCGCACTGGTACGACGATGTGCACTGGGTAACCAAGGCCTACCATTTCTTCCCCAATGCGCTGGTGGGCAACGACAAGCTGACCGGCAAGCCGGTGATGGGGTTGCCGGGCACGGTGCAGGCCTCATTCATTGACCAGATGCGGCGCATCAAGGAGTTGGGAAACGTACTGTGCGGCGGCGTGCCGACCATTATCGGCGAGATAGGCATCTGCTACGATATGAATAAGAAAGAGGCCTACCGCACGGGCGATTTCAGCGCGCATGTCAAGGAGTGGGACCGCCTCTTCAAGGCGCTGGATGCCAACCTGCTCGGCTATACCCTGTGGACCTACGATGCCTTCAATGATAATAAATACGGCGACCACTGGAATTTGGAGGACTTCTCCATTTACGGGCTGGACCAGCAGAGGAACCCGGGCAATATCGACTCCGGCGGCCGGGCGCTGCAGGCCGTGGTCAGGCCGTATCCGAGAGCGGTGGCAGGGGAGTTGACCAGCTTTTCTTTCGATATAAAAAGGCGTGTCTTCGAGTTCGAATTCCGCCACGACCCCGCCATTGATAAGCCCAGCGAGATATTTATCCCGGATTTCCAGTATCCGCAGGGGTACGATGTAAAGCTGTCGGACGGATCGAGTGTCCGCGATGCGGCCAACCAGTTGCTGATTTACACGCATGGCCGTGGACGGGACGCGCATACCATCAGTGTCACGCCGCGGCGCTGATAAAATTAAGATTTAAGGCAGATAGCGATGGAAGATAAAGGGCAAAAAATCGAAAATTGGTTTTGGCGTATCTCTTTCGATATGCAGAGCGGCAGGATCAGCTTAGTCCGCCGCAATAATCCCGCACCATCGGTAGCCAACGCGCTCATTGGTATCAACTATGCCAGCCCCAGCGGTAAGAAACTCATGGCCAGCCTGGCCGGTGGGACGGTCACAAGCAGGGACGAACCTCTGGAGGACATTCATGGCAAGGGCAGGCAATACCGCTTCACCGGCGCCGGACGCACGGACGGCCTGGAGCTTGCTTTTCTAATCAACCTGTATGACAGCCGGCCTTTCCTGCTGCTGCGCCTGGAGGTGGCCAACCGCGGGGGCGGCAACATCTACCTGCAGGATATTAATCTTTTGCAGGCCGAGGCTTCTGGCGGCGCCGCTGTGAATTTCCCGGGCAGCGCCCGCCCGCTGAATTTCCTCAAGGTGGGCTGGCATGACTGGGTCTATTCCGGGTTGCGCAAGGGAAGTGAACGCGATGTTGATTCCCTGCCCTTCATGCGGCCGTTCATAGACAAGTCGCAGTATAACCCGGCCCTGCCGATAGGCAAGGGAAGGGGTGAATTCTGGGGCGAAGGCTGGGGATTGCTGACCGACCGGCGTGTAGCGATTCTGGCCGGCTTCGCCTCAACCGCCGACCAGTTCGGCGTTATACACGTCGCCTGCAAAGCCGGCAATCACGGCTTGACCCTTACAGCACAGGCCGACGGCGTGTCGCTGGCGCCCGGTGAAAAGTTTTGCTCCGAGTGGGGCTACCTGCAGTTTATCGACCTGCCCGCTGCCGACCCGGCGGCTGATTATGTTGAAGCCGTGGCCCGGCAGATGAAGGCGCGCGTGCCCGCCCTGCCGCCACCGGCGCAGTGGACGCACTGGTACCATTTCTTCCAGTCCATCACCGCCGACCTTTTCATAGATAACCTCAATGCCATCGATAATATCAGGGAGACCATTCCGTTCAAGATTGTGCAGTTGGACGACGGTTACCAGTCCGCCTGGGGCGACTGGCTCACCTGCAACGGCAAGTTCCCGCTGGGCCTGGAGCACCTCTCCAAGACTATCACGGGCAAAGGCTACACTCCGGGGCTCTGGCTGGCGCCTTTCGCGGTTGATCCCCGCTCACAAACGGCCAGGCAGCACCCCGACTGGCTGGTCAAGGATAAGAAGGGCAAGCCTATCGTCAGCGGCTATTTCTACGACTTCTACGGCCATGCCCTCGACCTCACGCAACCGGTGGTGCTTGAGCACGTCCGCACGCTGCTGGCCACTATCGCCCGTGAGTGGGGCTACGGCTTCGTCAAGGCCGATTTCCTTTACGCCGGCGCCCTGCCGGGCGTGCGGAAGGACCCCAAAATGACCAGGGCGCAGGCCTTCCGCAAAGGCCTGGAAGCCATCCGCGAGGGTATCGGGGAGGATACCTTCCTGCTCGGCTGCGGGTGCCCCTTCGGTCCGGCGGTGGGCATTGTCGATGCCATGCGCATCGGTCCCGACACCGCCCCCAACTGGACCCCCTACCTGTGGAACGTCAAGTGGGCCACTCCCATTATCAAGAACGAGAAATCCATCAGTTCGCTGCGCAACAATATCAGGCACACTCTCACTCTGAGCGCGCTGCACCGCCGCTGGTGGTGGAACGACCCGGATTGCCTGATGGTGCGCAATTACGATACCACGCTGAATGACGAGGAGGTCAAGAGCAACCTCAGCCTGGTGGGCTTGAGCAACGGGCTGACGATAAGCAGCGACGACCTGACCCGCCTATCGATTGAAAGGCAGAAGCTGGTCAGCCTGCTCACACCGCTTTTGGGAGTGGGCGGGCGTCCGCTGGACCTGCTGGAGCGAGAGATGGCCGAACTATACGTCCTGCCCCTTGAAAAGAACGGCATGATATGGCAGGATGTGGCCGTCTTCAACTGGAGTGATGCCGCAGCCGGACGCAATCTCGACCTTTTGAAGCTCGGTTATAAAGCGGGGGAGAAGCTGCACATCTTCGACTTCTGGCAGAAGAGCCACCGCATGGCCGGGGCCGGGGAAATTGACCTGGGGGAAATCCCCTCTCACGGCTGCCGGCTGCTGCGCGTCTGCAAAGTTGAGGACAGGCCGCTGCTGGTGGGCGATACGCTGCATATCACGCAGGGCTGCGAGATCGAGTCCTGGCAGGTGACCGGCAAGACGCTCGAAGTAAAAACGATAGACCTGGGGCGCAGGGTTGAGGGTTCGCTCTGGTTGAGCCTGCCGGGCCAGGCTTGCCCGGCTACCTGCGGCGCAGCGCCTATCAGCTATGAAAAAGAAAATGGTCTTTACAGGCTGCCGCTGGATTTCAAGGGCAGCGCGGAGATAGTAATCAAGTGGGAATAGGAGGATCGCTAAAGTGACTAAATCGAAATATCCGTGGTTTGTATTCGGCACCTTCTTCGCCTTCATGCTCTGTCAGCAGGCGGAAAAGCTGGTGATCGGTCCGCTGACCACTCCCATCATGGACGAGTTCAAAATCAACCAAACTCAGATGGGGCTGGTCTTCTCAGGAGCGCTATTAGTCGCCGCCATACTATACCCTATATGGGGTTACCTTTACGACCGCTTCGCGCGCACCAAACTTCTCACCCTGGCCGCCCTTATTTGGGGCGCGACCACCTGGCTGAGTGCCGCGGTGCGCACCTTCCCGCTTTTCGTGGTGACCAGGTCATCCACCGGTGTTGCCGACTCCAGCTACCCGGGGCTCTATAACATAACCAATGATTACTTTGAACCAAAGGAGCGCGGCAAGATCATGGGGCTGCTGCAGGTCGCGCAGCCGCTGGGCTACCTTGTGGGCATGGTGCTGGCGCTGATCTTGGGCAGCATGATCGGCTGGCGCGGCGTGTTCTACGTCACCGGCGCCATGGGATTCGTGATGGCCGTGGTCATCTTCTTCGGTGTCAAGGAGCCGCAGCGCGGCAGCACCGAGCCCGAATTGCAGGGCATCGAGCAGAAAGGGGATTACCGCTTCAACTGGCCGACCGCGTTCGGCCTCTTTAAGAAAAAATCCCTGCTCTTCCTCTTCCTCAACTGCTTCACCGGAGTCTTCCCCTGGCAGGTGCTGACCTTCTGGTTCTTCCGCTATCTTGAGACCGAGCGTGGCTATGACTCTACCACGGTGCTCATCACTATGGTCGTGGCCGTGCTGATGCTGGCCGCGGGTTACCCTATCGGAGGCATACTGGGGGATTATTTCTTCAAGCGCAACCAGCGCGGGCGCCTGTTAGTCAGTGCGGCCGGCGTCCTCATCGCCATGGTGCTGCTGGTATTCGCCACCATGGTGCCGCATAACGAGATGTTCCTTTACGGCTTCCTGCTGGCCTTCACCTGCATCTTCATGCCGTTCGCCTCGCCCAACGTGGTGACCACTATTTACGATATGACGCTGCCCGAGGTGCGCAGCATGGCCAACGCACTGCAGAACTTTTTCGAGCAGGTCGGCTCATCAGTGGCCCCGTTGATAGCCGGCATTATCGCCGACAGCTCATCCCTGCAGAACGCCATACTGATCATCTGCATATCCGCCTGGACCGCCTGCTTCATCTTCATCTGCATCGCGGCTTACCTGGCGCCCAAAGACCTGCAGGACCTGCGCAACCAGTTAAAGCAAAGGGCCGAGATAGAGAGGGCGCGGGCATAGGCCGGACAGGAGATATATGAAAAAGGATATCAAGTTCGCCGTGGCGCTGTCAGCGCTGGGCAACCCCGGCGACCGCTTCATGTCCGGCTACAAGCAGGACAGGTCCACGGAGGAGATGTTCGCCCTGGCCGCTGAGGCCGGCATAGCAGGGCTTGAGTTCGTCTATGACAGGGATATCAACAAGGGCAACGTCAACCAGATAAAAGAGTGGACTGAACCCCTGAAAAATAGAAAGGGAAGCCGTAATTGCGGGGAAGACCGGCAAATAGATTAGGGGTGAAAGCTGACCGCTTTAAATAAATTTCTCGCAGAGATAGACTGCCGCCATCGCATCTTCTCCATGGCCATCGCAGCCCAGCTCTTTGGCCAGGCCTGGCGTGGTGCAGGCGCCGCCAATGATGATCCTTACTTGCTGCCGTAGCCCGACCCGGGTTAGCTCCTCTACCGCAGACCGTAAAGAGCCAACCATGGGCGTGAGCAGCAACGAGAGCCCCACGATTTTAGCCTGGTGTTTGCGCACTGCTTCAACGATCCGCTGAGAAGATACATCCGACCCCAGGTCGATCACCTCAAAACCAGCGGAACTCAGCATCATGCCCACCAGGTTCTTGCCCAGGTCATGGATATCCCCTTTGACAGTTGCCAGCACGACGGCGCCTTTGCCCTGAATATCAGTCTTGGTCAGCAAAGTCTCCAGCGGAACCAGCCCGGCTTTCAGCACCTCGCCCGCCAGCACTAACTCGGTCAGGAAATATTCGCCTGACTGGAAGCGCTCGCCCACGATCCTCATGCCGGCGCTCAGTCCCTCGTTCAGCACAGCGCTCGGGTCGGCGCCTGCCTTTAGAGCAGCGCGTACCTGCTCTGCCACTCCATCGATATCCACATTGACAACAGCTTCCAGCACCCCTTGTATGGCTTCACGTTCGTTCATTGCTCACCTCGCTGATTTCAGACTACTTGATAGGATAAGTCCCGTAGCGGTGGGTATATTCAATCATCCAACGGGTGTTTTCGACTTTCACCGCATTGTGCGAGTTGGTCATGGCCATGATGAACCCGCCGTCCAGGGCGGCAGCCTGCAGCATCGATTTGACCGCTGCCTCCACTTCCTCACGTGTGCCCTCACTAAGAACATGGGAAATGTCCATGTTGCCAAAAATGCACATCTTCTTTCCTACCTGCTTTTTCACCACCGCCAGGTCTATGCCGGCAGTCGGTTCCAGCGAGTGAACGCCGTCGAAGCCCCAATCCGCGAAAAGATCCAGCAACAGGTTCACGTTGCCGCAGGAATGTATGATGATCTTGATGCCGCGTTTGTGAGCCTCCCCGGTGATCCTGCGCAGGCTGGGGCCGAAAAATTCATCCAGCACGCGTGGCGAGGTCTGCGGGCCGGTTTTATGGCCCATGTCGTCGGAATAGACGAAGGCCGGCATGCCGGCATCGGCCGTAGCGTGGATGGTCGCCAGGTAAATGGTCTCGTAGTACTTCACCATGCGCCGCACAAAGTCGGGGTTGCGCCGCAGGGTCACGGAGAAGGCCGTCAAACCCATCGGCTGGGTGGCCGACTCCCACAACCCGGAGAACAGGCTGCCCATCAGGTAAATCCGCTGGCCATAGCGTTTCTGCAGGTCGGCAAATACACGGTATATGGTCTTATAAAACTTGTCGGGGTCGGGGTGAGGCCAGGCTTCCCATAGCTCCGGCGTGGTCAGCAGTCCCTGCCGGTACATGGGCGTGTCCACGTTGCCATCAGGATCGGCTACCAGGTCGTAGAGCTTACCCCAGATGTCGGTTGCCTGCCGGTTGCCCTTCAAATTGAAAATCGCCGAATACATCAGCCAGGAGCAATCGTAGCCCAGGGCGATGTCGGACTCGAGCTTTTTGGACATAAATTTCTCGGTCTCCCTGGTTAACCAGCCAATACGGTTCGTCAACGGGGCAGTCAGCTTGAATAGCTTTCCCGTCCAGCCTCCCTGGATCAGGCTCAGCGGAATGGCCCCGTCTTTCTCGCCCAGGATCTCGTAAATCTGGTTCTGCTCCTCGGTGCAGGAGAAGACAGGCACCCGGTCCGGCACTCCCAAATTTAATGCGATTGTGGTCCGTTCGTGGCTGTTCATAGGCTACTCCTTTAATGGTTCTACCAACGAGTATATTGCTCTCCCTTACACTTGTCAACGATTTGTCAGTGCCATAGCGCTCGCCGCTATAATTTTTTAGAGGCGTCTTTCCTGTCCGCCAATTCCTGCACCAGCGCGGCGTGAGACTTGCGCGTGATGGGATACCAGATCAAGAAAGGCAGGCTGCTCAGGAGGACCACCGCCGGTACTACCGCGAAAAAGAAGCGGATGCCGAACAATGCATGGGCCGTTTGCACTGCATTCGGCACGTAACCGAACCACTGCAGGGCCCAACCGCAGACTGCCACGCCAAGAGCGCCGGTGAACTTGGACAGAAAGGCCCACAGGCCATAATAAATTCCTTCACGCCGCTCGCCGGTCATTTTCTCGTCGTACTCGACCACGTCGGGCAGCATGCTCCACGGGAAAACCCACTGCGCCGAGAAGCCTATGCCAACTACCACTGCCACCAAATAGATCAATGGCGAAGGACCGTACGGAAAGAAAAAACCGGGTATGATAGCCGCTGAGGCAATGAACAACCCCAGCGCATAGGCCGGGCCTTTGTTGATCTTGTCGGAAACCAGCTTGGCCGGGATGAGGAAGATGCCGATCGTCACCAGCATGACCAGGAGTACATAGGAGACCTGGTCTTGCATATTCAGTTGATATTGTATGAAGTAGGGCACCAGGGCAGTCAGCACGGTGAAGCTGAAGCTGCTCAGTATGAAGGCGATCATCAGGATAATAAACGGCCGGTTCCTGAAAGCGGTCAAGACCGCCTTGACTGGCGGCAGCCGGGAGGGTTCCCCGGCCAGTTCAGGCCGTTCTTTGATCGACAGGGTGGTAACCAGGATGGTGATTATAGCTATGGCACCAAAGACCGCGCCGGTGGCGCTCCAGGCCTGTTGCAGGTTCAAACCGGTGCCCTTGAAGATTCCGGCCAGTATGGTGGTTAACGCTGCACCGAGGATATAACCGACGACGCTATACACCATACGGATCGAGGTCAGGCTGGCGCGCTCGCTGTAGTCGCGAGTCAGCTCGGGGGTTAAGGCATAGTAGGGCGTGCAGGTCATGGTATGGAAGGTATCCACCAGCCAGAAGCTGAGCAGCACGGCGAAAAAGGCCGGTACGCCGGTCAGTCCGGCGGGCAACGAGAACATGATCCAGGCGGCAATGCCCAGAGGCACTGCGCCGATGATCATATAGATTCTCCGCCGGCCGAAGCGCGTACGTGTGCGATCCGACCAATAACCGAAGAGTGGGTCGTTAAAAGCATCCCAGGTGATTTTGCCCACCATCAGGGCCACACCGGCCAGAGCCGGGTTGATGCCCGCCACGTCGGTATAGTAGTAGAGCAGGAAGAACTGCATGGCGGATGTGATCAGGGAAAAGCCCAGGTCGGCCAGGCCGTAACGGAATTTGAAGCCGAGTGATAGTTTTTGGTCCATAGCTACACCTCGCTGAGAAATAAATAATCCCTAATGAAAAGGTGGGCGAAAAGGGCCGCCTGTCTCTCTATCAAAGTGCTAAGGCATTGACAGGAAAAGTCTATGTTAACAGGTTAAGAATGTCAATCAAATGTGCCTGATATGACGTATAATATATGATGTCATATCCCAAGGCCTAACGGATTAGCAGTGGATTACCCTGATGGATAACGCGCAGCCGGCTCCTGAGCCGGGGAGATTATGGAATAAAAACTTTCTGCTTTTATGGCAGGGGCAGCTTGTCAGCCAGATAGGCCAGCGCTATTTCAACGTGGGCATGCTGTTTTACATCAAGCAGGCCACGGAATCGGCCACACTAATGGGCGCCATGATGCTCTTCTCCACGCTGCCGGGTGTGCTGATGGGACCGTTGGGCGGCACCTTCGCCGACCACTTCCCGCGCAAGAAAATCATCGTTTACAGCGACCTGATACAGGGCATTCTGGTCTTTTCGCTGGCGGCGCTGATGTTCTTTTTCATCTACGCCAAAGGCGTAATGTCCACAACTTTTCCGCCCGGCCCGTTCGCGCTTTTCACCTTTAACTACCTGGCGCCGCAGGCCAACGCCGCCACTATCACCTGGATGTTCATCGTGGCCACGCTGGGCGCCATCATCTTTGCTTTTTTCACCCCGGCCATGGGGGCGGCCATTCCCGACCTGGTGCCCAAGGGCAAGCTGGATATGGCCAACTCGCTGAACCAGTTTGCTATCTTCCTGGCCATATTCTTAGGGCAGGGGCTGGGCGGCCTCATCTTCAGCATCACCGGCGCCCCGCTGCTCTTCCTCATTAACAGTGCTACCTATCTGTACGCAGCGGGCACCGAATCTTTTATCAGCATACCGCCACCCAGGCCCAGGGAGGAAAAGAAGGCCGGCGAGGCCTGGAAATCCTTTGTCCGTGATACCAGGGAAGGGCTCGACTATGTATGGAATGAGAAGGGCATGCGCATCCTCTTCCTGGCGGCCGCGCTGCTGCACCTGCTTATCGCGCCCATGCTGTTGCTGCTGCCCTTCTACGTGGAGGACTACCTCAAGCAGAACGCTTCGTGGTACGGCTACCTGCTGGCGGCCGTGGGATTGGGGTCGGTGATCGGCTACCTGATCGCCGGCGCGGTCAACGTGCGAGGCAAAGATCAGAGCCGCATGATCATATTATCGCTGCTGGCTGCCTCGCTCGCGCTGGGCATCGTGGGTTTTATCACCCAGCCTTTTATCGTGCTGGGCGTGGTTACCCTGTACGGGCTGACCGCGGGCATATTTATCGTCAAGACCACCACAGTGATACAGCTGGCGGCCAATTCTGAGATACGCGGCAGGGTATTCGGCCTGCTGACCACGTTGACCAGCGGCCTGGCGCCTATCGGCATGGGCATTGCCGGCGTAATTGCCGATATGGCCAATAAGAATATACCCGTGATCTACGCCACCTGCGGGCTGCTGGTGCTGGTCATGTCCATCGGCCTGGCGCTGTCGCGCGAGGCGCGCGAATTCCTCTCGTTGGACGTCACCCACCGGGCCGGCCCTGAATAAGCAGCGTGATTTTATGATATACTGCGTGAAAGTGTATTGGGCTTAGCTATAAACGATGGATATCTCCAGCCTTAGCTGCATACCCATGGCCCTCTTACTGGGCGCCATACCGTCTGCGTACATCGTGGCAAAACTCAACGGCAAAGTGGATATACGCGATGAGCCGGATGGGAAGATCAGCGCAGCCGCTGTTTACCGGCGCGTAGGGCTGCTGTCCTTCAGTATGGTGGTGGCCATGGATATCGGCAAGGCCGCCTTGGCCGTTTTAATCGCCCAGTGGCTGAAAGCATCGCCGCAGTGGGTGATGCTGGCCGGCGCGGTTGCCGTGGCCGGGCACCAGTGGTCCATGTTCCTGCGTTTCCAGGGCGGGCGCGGCGCCACCGTGATAGCAGGCGTGCTGGTAGCAGTGTGCACTATTCCTACTCTGATAGGCGCCGCTATCGCAGGCGTGCTGGCCTGGAAAACTAAGAATTCAACTTACAGCTTTGCCGTGGGTATGATAATGATAAGCGCTGTGCTCTTCACCATGCAATGGTCGGGTGTTACGGCGCCGCCGGTGCTGATCGCCACGCCCTTGCCGCCGCCGCCGCTGACTGCCTACCACCTGTTAATAGCCTACCCGGTGATACTGGGTTTGATGATGGCCCTCAAGGCGCTGCAGGTCAAATACAGGCCGGGTGCCACCATATTGACCAAACAGCGCAAGGTGAGTAATTGAACTTTCTGACCGTCAAAGCCATCGAAGGACTGGATGCCTACAAGGCCATCTGGGTGCCGCTGGTGGCCTGGTTCATAGCGCAGTTCCTCAAGGTACTGATTCATTTTGCCCGCAAGAAGAGGTTCGACCTTTCCTTGATGTGGAGCCCGGGCGGCATGCCCAGTTCGCATTCGGCGCTGATGACGGCGTTAGCTACTACTATCGGACTGCTGTACGGCTTCGATTCGCCCCTCTTCGCCATCTCGCTGGCCGTGGCCTTCATCGTTATGTATGACGCCGCGGGCGTGCGCCGCACCGTGGGATACCAGTCCACCATGCTCAACAAGATGCTGGACGAGCTTTTCAAGGAGGATAAGGAATTTAGCCAGCGCCTGGCGGAGATCATCGGACATAGCAAGTGGGAGGTCTTTGCCGGAGCGCTGCTGGGGATAGCTCTGGGCATGCTCTTCACCTGGCCCTGGTAAACAATTTCATCAGTGAAGGAGGTATTATGCTGAGGAAGCTGGTTGTCATTATTGCCCTGGTACTATTTGCTTTGCCCGTTCTTAATGCAGGAGCCCGGGGGGAGGAACGGGTGACCACTGACTTCGATATTGCCATAAATAGCGGCACTGTGATCGACCCCCTGACCGGGTTTGATGGGATGGCCAATGTGGGCATCAGGGATGGTAAGATCGCCGCCGTCGTCCCTCCTGCACAAAAGCTGGTTGGTGTAAGGGAGATCGACGCCTCAGGCCTGGTAGTGGCGCCGGGATTCATCAATATTCACAGTCACATAACCGACATCGGTAAAGGCGGTTCGCCTCTTTATATCCAGGACGGCATTACGACGGAGATTAGCGGTAACTGCGGCATCTTAGGACCGGTAAGCTTCTCCAGTTTCGCTGAGCAGTCGGAAAAGGAAGGACTATACGCCAACGTCGCAGCCTATATGGGGCACAATTCAATGCGGGAGGCCGTGGGTGTACCCAATTACAGGACGCCGGCCACACCCGGCCAGTTGGCTAAAATGGCCGGCATGCTAAGGCAGGGCATGCAGGATGGCGCTCTGGGCGTATCCTTTGGGCCCTTCTACGGACCCGGCGCCAGCTACGATGAAATGCTGGCCCTGGCCAAAGTAGCGGCCGAGTACGGCGGCTGCGCCGCCAGCCACGTGAGGGACGCCTATACTCCGGGCGGCGCCGTGAAGAGTGTCAACGAAGCCATAAACACGGCCAGGGAGGCGAAAATACCCTTTCTAATCTCGCACACAGGAGGCGGGCCGACCGTGGTGCCCCGCAGCTCAGGGCCGGTACTGGAGGAAATTTATGAGGCGCGCCAGCAGGGGTTGAAGCTGGGCATTGACTGGTTTGGCTATGACGCCTTCCTGACCGAAATGGGCGCCGCCATCTTCGATTATCCCCCCGAGATGCTGATGCAGCTCATGGAGTCCAATATATCCGACCTGGAGGTCCCGTCTACGGTAGTCATCGACGGCAAAACCTTCATGCAGGCCGGTGAGCGCTTCTCCAGCATCGACCAATTCCTGTATGTCAGGAAGAAGGTGAAAAGCAAGGAGATAGCGGACCCCATGCTGGTGGGGCACCTGTATAAGCTGGCCAAGCAAAATTTCTGGATGAGCAATCCCTACCTGATGATAGAGAATGACTGCACGATGACAATCGATAAAACGACCGGTAAATACGCAGGGCATCCCAAGGACGCCGGTGCTTTTGCGCATTTCCTGGGCTATTGGGTGAGGGAGCAGGGGGTGTGTGATTTGCGCACGGCGCTGGCCAGGACATCGGGGATGGCCGCCTACTGGCTGGGGTTGGATAAAAAGGGCAGGGTGCAGGTAGGTTGCGATGCCGACCTGGTACTCTTTGACGCCGGCCGCATCATAGATAAGTCGACCTATATCGACCCCGGGCAGCCCTCTGCCGGCATCCCCTACGTAATCGTTAACGGCGTGCTTGCTGTCGATAGCGGGAAGCTCAGCGGGGCCAAGGCGGGCAAGGTCGTCAAGCGTACCTGGACAGTGCCCGGAGATTATCCCGGGCTGGGGAATTTGCCGGCCAGCTCACTTGATGCGCTTAACCCGTTGAAGGAGGCCGCCCGATGAATAAGACGTGGAAACCTGTAGCTGCCGGGATACTGGAAATAATTGCCGGAGGGGCCGCTCTGATCCTTGCCTGCGGTTTGCTTATGGGCGGAGCAATAGTCGGCTTTGTTACACAAATGCCGTTGTGGCTGAGCACACTGATCCCCATGGTTGCAATTCCACTGACCGTTTTAGGAATTCTCGACCTGGCCGGGGGAATTTGTGCGCTAATGCGTAAAGCCCGGGGCATGGCCCTGGCCGGCTCCATTGCGGCGCTGATCAGTTCACCCTTACTGGGCATCATTGCACTGGTGCTGACCGTCATATCTATAAAAGAATTTAAATAAATTTACAACTCCTATTGTAGCCAAGTAGCTGCTTCGCGTTCGCATATTCTATATTTACACCATCGCCGGTACGGTGCGAAATATTCTTTCCAAAAATAAGTTGAATTACCTGTGTTTAAGTCTGAATTCGACAGGTAGGAAGAATTCAGTATAAGATTTAAAATTACTTTATAGGAGATACCATATGGACAAGGTTTACTCTTCGGTGGAAGCGGCGATCGAGGATGTATTCGACGGCGCGATTATAGCTTTCGGCGGCTTCTTTTCTGCCGGAAGGCCGGCTGCGCTGACCCTGGCGCTGTCCAAACGAGGTGTGAAAAACCTCACCGTAGTAGTGCAGCAGGTCGGTACGGGAAACGAGGAGATGCTGGAACTGGTCGTCAATGGCCAGATAAAAAGGGCTGTTTGTAACTATCCCTTCCCGCGCTCGGCCAGCAAGGGCGCCCGGCACCCCTTTGAACAGGCAGTGCGGAAGGGTGAAATCGGTCTCGAAATCTACCCCATCGGCACATTCGTGGAGAAATTACGCTGCGCAGGCGCCGGGATACCGGCCTTTTACACCGCCGCGGGCGCCGGGACCGTCGTGGCAGAGGGCAAGGAGGTCAGGGTATTCAACGGCATAGAATACCTGCTGGAATTAGCGCTTCCCGTTGATTTTGCCTTTGTCCATGCCTGGAAAGGCGACCATGAAGGGAACCTTGTCTACCGCTTCACAGCGCAGAATTACAATAACGCCATGGCCATGGCCGCCAAAGTTACCATTGCCGAGGTAGAGACGCTGGTTGAAACAGGGGGACTCAACCCCAATTTCATACATACACCCGGCATATTCGTGAAGCGGGTGGTCGAAACAGGCAAGCCGGAGCTCTCAGGCTTCAGTTTAGGGGGAATATGATGAGCAAGATTATGAAAATAACACTGCCCGGGATGCCGCCGCTGGAGCGGGAGATGATCGCCCTGCGCATTGCCAATATGCTGGAGGACGGCGCCTACGTCAACCTGGGCATCGGCATCCCCACGCTGGTATCCAACTGGATAGAAGGGAGGGACATCATCATACAGTCTGAGATCGGTATGCTCAAGTGTGGGCCGCTGGCCGAGGAGGGGGAGATCGACCAGGACCGCATCAACGCCAGTTGCCAGTTTGTACGTGATATGCCCGGCACGAGCTACTTCAATGTGGAAACATCTTTTGCTATGATCAGGGGAGGATGCATGGACGTGGCCGTGCTGGGCGCTCTGCAGGTCTCTGCCAGGGGCGATCTGGCCGGCTGGAACACACCTGCCCGCGGGCTGGGCAAGAGGGGCAATATCGGCGGCTCCATGGACTTGGCTGTAGGCGCTAAGAAAGTGATAGTTGCCATGGAGCATTTCACCACCAATGGCGAGCCCAAGATATTGACGGAGTGCAGCTACCCGCTGACGGCCAAAGCCTGTGTGGATGTTATCGTCACCAACTATGCTCTCATTGAGGTCACCGCAAAGGGACTGGTGCTCAGAGAAGCCATTCCCGGCGTTTCTGCAGAAGAAGTGCAGAAGATGACCGCCGCGCCATTGATTGTGGCCGAAGATTTTCACGAGATGGAGCTGTAGTCCGGTTTTGCAAATACCTTGAATTGAGACTAAAATTATTCTCTGGAGGGATTTTACAATGGCAAACCAGATAGGTAAAAAATATATTTGTGGCAAATGCGGTTCCGAGTTCATCGTTACCAAGGGCGGCAGCGGCCAGATCGTATGCTGTGGCCAGCCGATGGAACAGAAGAAGTAAATAACGAGTGAACCTTTTACAGGAGAGATAAGATGGCAAACCAGCTTGGCAAGAGATTTAAGTGTGAAACATGCGGCTCCGAGGTGCTCTGCACCAAGGCCGGCGAGGGTATAGTAATGTGCGACGGCAAGGAAATGGAGTTGCAGAAACCCAAGGCGCTGCCTTCGTCTGATTAATAACGGCGAATACAAAAATGCCGTTGCGAGCCCGAAGGGCGCGGCAATCCCCGCCGCTTTTGATTAAATTTCTTTTTGTGTGTATTATTAATGTGATATTTTATGTGATGAGGTTATCCCAATGCGTGCGCACATTATCCTTGATAACGAAATAGTTAAAGATATCGACAACCTGGTAGGCAAAAGGCGAAGGAGCCGCTTTATCGTGGAGGCGGTGTGCGCTAAATTGAGCCAGATGAAGCTTCTGATTGCCCTCAAAGAGACAGCCGGCATATTGTCAGGCGAAGATCATCCGGAGTGGAAAACATCCGAAGATGCAGCGAACTGGGTCAGGGACTCGCGTAAAGGAGACGACCGCCGCCTGAAGGGATTAAAGTTTGGCTAAATATCTGCTGGATACAACTATACTGATAGAGCATCTGCGTGGAAAAAAGCCGGCTGTTAATTTTATCACTGGATTGATGCGGCATGGTCATCGATTGTGTGTCTGCTGTGTTAATATAGCCGAGTTATATTCGGGGCTAAGCCTTGAACAGGGTGCTCAAGCAAAATTTCTAATCGATGCGCTGGACTATTGCGATGCAACGCCTGACGCGGCCATGCAGGCGGGTATTTACCGGTATGAATTTGCCCGCCGGGGCATCAGCCTCTCAGTAACCGATACGCTTGTCGCTGCCATAGCTAAGGCCAACGATGCAATTATCGTGACTGCCAACATCAGGCATTACCCGATGAAAGATATACAGGCGCAACAATATCCAACCGGCTAAGATTGCTTCGCTACGCTCGCAACGACAGTTCAATACCAATATAATTAGGACACTATGTCCCCTTCCTCAGCATATACCTCGCCGCTGTCCGGCCTGCGCGTCCTCGACCTGACCGATGAGAAGGCTGCTTTTTGTTCGAAGCTACTGGCCGGCCTGGGCGCCGAAGTGGTCAAAGTTGAACCGCCGGGCGGCTGCCCCTCAAGGCTAACCGGCCCTTTTGTAAATCATCAGCCCGGCGCAGATGGCAGCCTTTCTTTCTGGTACGAGAATTCAGGGAAGTCCGGTATCACACTGGACCTGGAAAATAATCAGGACAAGAAAAAACTTTTTGACTTAGTTGCATCCAGCGACGCGTTAGTAGAATCTTTCCGGCCCGGCTACCTTGCCGGCATAAATCTCGGCTACAGCGAGCTTTCGGCGGCCAACCCCGGGCTGGTGATGGCATCGGTGACCGGCTTCGGGCAGTCAGGGCCTTACGCACACTATAAATCCAGCGCGCTCGTCGCCGCGGCCAGCGGCGGGCAGATGTATGTCTGCGGCCACGCTGATAAACCGCCTCTTAAACCTTATGGAAGCCAGCCGTATTACCTGGCCTCGCTGTTCGCAGCTACAGGCATCCTGCTGGCTTTGCGCCGGCGCAGCAGTACCGGGAAAGGACAGCATATTGACATCTCCTTGCAGGAAGTTACCGCAGCCGCGCTGGAGCACGTGCTGGTGCAGTATTTCTACGGGAATGAGGCGCCCTGCCGGCAGGGTAGCCTGCAATGGAACGCTGCGGCAGACCTCTTCCCCTGCCGCGACGGCAACGTGCTGCTGACCTTCGGGCGGGAATGGGACACGCTGGTGGAACTGCTCGGCAGCAGTGGTATGGCGACCGGCCTGGCGCACCATGCCTGGCGTGGCGCGGATTTCCGCCGGCAGCATATCGGCAAGATACAGGAGATCATAAGCTCCTGGACATGCCTGCAGGATAGCGGGGAGGTCTTCCGGCTGGGCCAGGATATGCGCTTCCCCTGGGCGGCGGTTAACTCCGTAGAGGACGTATTCAATAATGAGCAACTCAGGGCGCGAGGATATTTTGTGAAGGCGGAGCACCTGCTGAAGCAGGGAGGGTTCAAAGTCCCGCGGCCCGTCATCAATTTTGCGGACGCGGGCGCACCTGAAGGTACGCCCCTGCGTTACCAAAAATGTCGTTGCGAGGGTGAGCCGAAGCTGCGAGCCGAAGGCGTGGCAGTCAGCGACGAAGCAATCTGTAGGGGCGGGTTTTCAAACCCGCCCGAAAACGCGGGATCACATGAAGGTACGCCCCTGCGTGGTGTGCGGGTGTTGGACTTCACCTGGATGCTGGCCGGACCCTATGCCACCCGTCTGCTGGCCGACTTCGGGGCGGAGGTCATTAAAGTGCAGTCGAAGCTCACCGCCAGCGGCGCCGAGCAAAATGACACAGGCTATTTTGCCAACTGGAACCGCAACAAGTTGAGCATCACGCTGGATTTGAGCAGGGCTGAAGCGCGGCAAACCGTGCTGGATCTGGTTGAGAAGTGCGATGTGGTCATGGAGAATTTCACCCCGCGCGTGATGGAGGGCTGGGGATTGGGTTATAGTGATTTGAAGCGGGTCAAGCCCGATATCGTAATGGTCAGCCTTTCAGGTTTCGGGCGTACTGGCCCATGGCGCAACTATGCCGCCCTGGGTCCGACCGTGCAGGCGCTGTCCGGCCTCACGCTGTTGACCTCCTATGATGATGGACGGCCGGTCGGCATCGGCTTTGCCTATGCCGACCACCTTTCCGGCCTTTACGCGGCGCTGGCAGCCCTTGCAGCCCTGCGGCGCAGGGATAAGACGGGTCAAGGCGCATACGTTGAGATTTCAGAGCTTGAGGCGGCCTGCAGTACGCTGGGCCCGGCGTTGCTGGACTATTCTGTCAACGGGCGCGAGGCGGGACCCGCGGGCAATAAGGCTGAATGGGGGCAGGCTGCCCCCCACGGCTGCTACCGCTGCAAAGGCGATGACCGCTGGTGCGTTATCGCCGTTTTCTCGGAAGACGAGTGGCAATCGCTGTGTAATGTCATGGGGCAGCCCCAATGGGCGTTGCAGGATAAGTTCTCCTCCGTCCGGTCACGCCTTGAGAATGCGAATGAGCTGGACATATTGATTGAAACATGGACGGTAAATTACACACCCCGGGAGGTGATGGGAATGCTGCAGGCAGCCGGCGTCCCGGCCGCGGCGGTCAACGATGCCCGGGACCTGGCAAGTGACCCTCAGTTGTGTGACAGGGGCCTCTTCGTCGAACAGCAGCACCCGCTGCTGGGTATGATTAAGGCCGACGGCAACCCTATCAGGCTGAGCGCAACCCCGCCTCAATACAACAAAGCGGCGCCCCTGCTGGGCGAGGATAACCGGCATGTGTTCATCGATATGCTGGGGATGGAAAAAGAAAAGTTCAAAAGGTACGTGGCGGAGGGGATAATAGCCTAAATGGCTTCGCTGTAGACCACTTCCCCTGCCAGGGTGGTCATCTCGACCTTGAGATGTTTTATCTCTTCGGGATCGACCTGCAGCGGGTCCCCGTTCAATGCTATCAGATCAGCCCATTTGCCCTTCTGTATGCTGCCGGTTTGCCTCTCGCGGAAGCATGAGTAGGCGGCGTTTATTGTATAGAGCTTCAGCGCGTCCAATACGGAAATGGCCTCGTCCGGCACGACCGCCTGTCCTGTCCGGGCGCGGCGTGTGACGGCGGCATAAATGCCCTTGAGTGGGTCCGGGTTGGCCACCGGCGCGTCCGAGCCCGCTGCTACCCTGACGCCAGCCCTCAGCATTGTATTGATAGCATAGAGATGTTTGAGTTGACCCGGCGGGACGGTGTCTATGTATCTTTCCCCGCTGTAATAAATGAAGGCCGGGTTGGTGACCACACCCGCTCCCAACCGCGCCAGCCTGCGCGCCATGGCAGGCGCGCAGGCCGAGCAGTGCTCGATGCGGTGCCGGCTGTCTTTGCGCGGCCGTTGTTTCATTGCCTGTTCTATGGCTGTGATGGCAGCGTCAATAGTAGCCTCCTCCACGGCATGGATGGCCACCTGTTGACCACGTCCGTGTATCTCCAGCACCAGGCGGTTAAGCTCCGCCTGCGAAGGGTTGAGGCTGCCCCTGACCTCGTCCAGCATAATCTTGACCGCCCCGCTGCCTAATCCCGTTTCCTTAGCGTAAAACGGTTGTCTGCCCTGCAGGCTGTCGAGTTCCCCCGCGCCGAACATCATTACCACACGCGGCGCGAAAAGCCCCTTCCTCTTCCATGCGATGAAGCGGTTCCAGCGCGCCATATCATTGCCCGGCGAGGCGTCCTGAGCCATGGTTATCCCCAGGCTCAGCAGGGTCCTGCCTGCCCGGGTAACGGCTGCGGCCATCTCCTCATCGCCAACCGGCGCTATCCTTTGCGCCAGGTAGCCGCCCATGCCGTAGAGCAGGCCGTTGGGCTCTCCCGTCACCGGATCGCGCTCGATCATGCCTCCCGGGGGTTCCTCGCTCTCGTTGCCGATACCTGCCAGTCGCAGGGCGGGGCTGTTGAGCACGTGCGCGTGGCCGCTGCGCTGCGTGAGCTTGACCGGGTGCGCCGTGGTTGCCCGGTCCAGGTCATGCCGCGTGGGGTGGCGTTTTTCCTCTAAGTAGAACTCGTTGTAGCCGGCGCATCTTATCCAGCTACCCGCCGGCAGGGCCGTTGCCGCCTCTTTTATCCTGCGTACGATATCCGCTATGGAGCACACCGAAGTTGGGCCGACGTCGATATTGAGCAGGCTTTCGGCGTAGCCCTGCATGTGGCAATGGGCGTCGTGGAAGGCCGGGAGGACGGTTTTGCCCGCGCAATCTATGACGCGTGTACCTGGACCGATTGCGGCGGGGTCGATGTCACGGCCGCTGACCTTCAAAATGCGCCCGCCCTGTATATAAATAGTGCGTGCCAGCGGGTGGCGTGGGTCAAGAGTGATGACGCTGGCGTTGCGCAGCGCCAGGTCGGCTTTAGTGTTGCCCATTCCGTATCCCCTGGAAATAGGCGTTCAGTCCGTCGTAAAAGGCGCGTGCGTTAGCGTCCAGGTCCGGCGGAGGCATCAGTTCTGCCTCGTCCGGGAAGTAGAGTTCCTCCTCACCGGTGGGCAATACGGGCAGCGCGGTGTCCGATTCGCCGTCCCAGCTTGCCGTGAAGGGCAGGCCGATGCTCCCTAATGGCGGGTCGATAGTGGCGTCCACCAACACGTAGCGGCCGTTGAGTTCCACCTTGCAGGCCAGGTGGTTGACCGGCGCCATTTGTTGAGCCAGCTTCCAGAGGTCCGGCGGGTAGATCTCCTCGAATTCCGCCCAGCGGTAGGGGTAAACAGCGTAGAGCACGTCCAGTCCCAGCCTGCGGTACATCTGGCACATCAGCAGGTGCTTGGGCGTGCATGAGCCCATGTTAACCTCAAGGATGCGTAAGTATTCGGACGGGCTGTTAAGTTCAGGCAGCACGCCGTAGGGTATATCGCGTATTTTTTCGAAGACCGCTATCATCGCCGCCTTCCCCTTTTTCCCCGCCGTCCACTTGCGCAGCGTGCGGTCTACGATATCTTCTGCTGGCATGGATGAGACTACTTTATTGTCCGGTCGTTGTGTCCTGCAAGCCCGGCTACATGAACACGTTATTGAAGGTCACGGCCAGCACTACAACCAGGAGCACCAGGGAAATGGCGTAGCCGGCTAATAGCCCCAGGCCGAAGGCCGTCCACAGCCCCTGTACCCTGGTGAATTGCTCTGCGCTCTGCCATTGCTTATTCTGCCAGGCCCACTGGCTGCCTTTGGCCCCCAGGATAAAGATCATTACCAGGTTTACCACGGGGATGAGGCATAATAAGGCAATATAGGTCTTGTTTCCCAGTCCCCAGATCCAGCTCATCAGGAAAGCGCCCCAGTTCCATTGCTTGACTGCCGCCGGTACTGCCATATCTGCCGCCGCATTAGCATCTTTGTTCATATCGGTCCCCTTCATAATTCGTTATGCCGTTTACCATTTCTTCCACTGCCAGGAATCTACCGGGTCAAGCGGGTAAATGGGCCGGGAGATATTATTGTATTTGATGGAAAACACGTCGATATTGGTGGTGCCTGCGCTGACTACGTTGAAGGTCTTGCGGTTATACTGCAGGAACCTGATACGGAAGGGAAAGAGGTTTTTGGCTACGACGATGTCGGCCTTCCACAAATCGAGTCCCAGGCTGGTGAAAAAGTCGGGGAAATACGTCAGGGGTGGGAAGTCGGTTAAGATCAGGTGCACTCCTTTATGTTTGAGGACCACAACCTTGCCGGAGGACCTGATGGTCCCATCCCGGCCCTCGCCATTGAATATAACCTGCCCGGTGAATTCAAACGGCTTGTTATATATTTTATCCAGTTTGCCGCCGACCGGTAGTGTGACAGTCTGATTTAACGGCACGTCCCAGAGTTCGTTGACCGCCTGGCTGTCCCTGACCGGAATATATGAAACGAGGTCGGGACCTTCTTCGACCAGGGCCTTGAGTATCCAGGTATTCTCACCCGGGCTGCCCGTGCCGACGGTATCCGACAGGTCGCAGAACATGGTTGTCCCGGTTAACCTTTCTAACCAGCTATCGCGGGCGGCCTTCACCGCTTCGGATGGTGAATATAATTTCTGCGTGAGTTTGAAATCGCGCACCGCCCAGTCAAGGCCGGCGATTTCATCCGCCAGTTTATCGGCCAGCGCCTTATCGTTGTCCGTCACAGCCACTGTGGCCCAACTGAGTTCAGGTTCGTCCATGAAGATATGCACCATGAAGTTCGACACACTGAGGACGCCCGGCATTTTCCCCATTTCCTGCATGCGGTTGAAGACGCTGTCCATGGGGGCGAGGAAATCCAGGTTCGTGCCTCCACCCCGCAAAAGCCGCATTTTATTGACCGTCATGGTAGGGTGAATCTCACCCAGGACGGTCTTTACCAGGATTTTCCCGGCGGTGTAGCCGGTGGCGAAGAAGTCGCGGTGCGGGTTGGTGCTAAAGCCTACAATAAATGTGGCCAGTTTGGCTTTTTTCTCCGTAATATTGGCGTGCAGGTCATAGGAAGTGCCTATAGGCAGGCTCTCGCCGTATTCAGCCCTGATGGCCTGGAGCAGGTCTCCTTCAGGATCATACAGGCCTTCCACTCCCGACGCTCCGTGCAGCGAAAGATAGATGCCATCCAGCTTTTTAAGGCCACGCAGTCCTTCGAGCGACTCTGTTTTAAAGCGGTTATATACCTCCCTTTCGATGGGACCACCGGGGATCGCCATAGCTTGCATAATCGGGACAGCGGTTATCTTCCCCGCCCCGAAATCTTGGACGGCGGCCAGGAAGCCCTCTGCCTGGCCCTGCCCTTTGATGCCGGCAGATAGCATATCCTCGCCGTATCTAACACGAAAATCAGCCAGTGTGGTTTTAACCGGTGAAAACACATTTTGTTCGTGGAAGATATCTATGACGGCGATGGTCTTTTCGGTCGCAGGGAGAGAAGCGGCGGTTTTTTCCGAAGTAGCCGCGGCCTGGCCGCAGCCGGCGGGCAAGAGGGAAACCAGTATCAATGCAAATCCAAGAAACTTCCTGAGCATGGCCGGGACTCCTTTAGGCGAGTTAGTTATTAAAAGGGGTTTAATCAGTAAGGATAGTATCCTTTTGCCACACGGCTGTCAACGGCCATTCCGAGACACAAAAATCAAAACGGTCATAATTCAAGGTTTAACGGATTAAAAAGGTGCAGGCCAGCCGCTTACCGGGCACTATGATGATATGGCGTCGAAATGGCTGAACAGTAGGGTACCGGACCATGTTTGTCCAGAAAGCAGGCGTTGTTAAACAGAGCAAGGCTTTAGTGAGGCTTGAACCCGCTTCACCCCGGCCCTAATTTATATTGCGGAATATCCAGCAGGTAGTACCCCTCGCGCTCATAAGCCTGGCTTTCCAATAACTCTATTCTCTGCTTAAACAGCGGTCCGTCCACCACCAGTGTATGGTACTCGCCGTTCTCCCCGCAGGGATCGATGCCTTTATCTGCCAGGTACTGCATGAACTCACTGTCCACCGTGCGGCCCAGCCATTGCTGCTCGATTAGCTCAGCTTTAGCGCAAATGATGACAGATTTAAAGCCCAGGCCGATAAATTGCGCCAGCAACTCAGCGGTATCCCTGCCCCACAGCGGTTCCAGCGCCTCAATGCCGATCTCTCCGCAGACCCGTTCTACCCATTCGCGGTGCGGGTCCAGGTAGATATCACCGAAGACCATGCCCCTGAGTCCATCCGGTTTCAGTTCGCTTACGCCGGCTTTGAAGTCCCTCTCGTATTCCTCCCAGGAGGTCACCTTCTGAAAGAGGGGGATGCCCAGCGCCTGGCTCTGCAGGTGGATCAACCTGGCGTCGGTACCGTGGAAGCGTACCTTCTGCGGATTGTCCGAGATAAAATTGACAATATGCGATATCTTCAGCCGCCTGTTCAGCGCCTCATAGAGGGCCATGCAGCTATCTTTGCCGCCGCTCCAGGAAACGGCGTAAGTCCCATCGTGCATGTTTAGCAGTTCAGCCTCCTGATGTTATTCGTAGCCGGCGGCGCTCAGCTTCATTTGTTGCCGGCCGCAACTGCATTGCCATAAGGCCCTGAACTGAAATGTGATCCTGGTGAAATTGTGTCCAGTCTCAGGGGTTCAGTCCAGGCGGGTCCTTTACCTTTTTCGCCACCACCAAACCGATGTATAGCATCCACAGTATCAGCCCGACGTGGAGCACGTCATTGGCGGAAAACCAGATACCCTGATCCCAAAGTTTCTCTGTGTAACCGAGTCCAAAGTAAAGGAAGTACGCCCCCATAACGGCGCCTAAGAATAACCAGGTGATCATCAGGGCGAGGTCCATCTTCTCCCTGCGTTTGGCATACCTTATCGTGTTGATGATGAAAAAGATCACATAGCTTGGCCCGGTAAATAAGACCATAAGCTCAAAAGAAACCATGAACTTAGCGGGAATAAAAGCACCTGCCAAACAAATGATGAAATAAAGAGCTGTGTTCACCCCCGCGTAAACCGGCAGCACCCTTTTTAGGATCCCTTCGGCTGAAGAATAAGCCACCGCCATCATCATGGCGTTGATGCTGGCCGCCGTGAACAGGAGATAGTAGATCTCCCACCAACTGGTCCAGCGGCAGGCCTCCTGGCCGGCGCATTTAATTTCGTAGCTGAAAGCTTGGTAACTGGTGCCGGCCAGAAGGGCCCCGGCGCCCCATAACAGCAGGGCGATGCCCCACCACAGGCGGGACCTTTGATTTTCCCTGGTCCGCAAAAAGTAGAAACCAATAACAATAGTTAAAATGCCCAGGAAGTAGATAAGAAAGGATGAAGTAGGTTGCATGAGAATAAATTTTAACGGACCCAGGGATACATCCACATAGGGCTGGATTTTCAACCAGTTTTGCGGGGTCTGCTCCGGACAGCAGTACGGTATGGTGCTCAAACGATCGCAACCGGATAAAATTAATAAAGATAAAAACGACAGGGGGAAGACCTTTTTAATACTCATTCTAAGCCCTTTTTCTCTTCATTCTATTTTTTGAAAGGGGTACTCCGTTTCAACTTGCAATCAAGAGGTCATCATCCATCCTGGGACTTCGGCAATGATAATACCACCTTGCCAGGCGTCTATCAACAACCATTCAGGGCTTTTAGCCACTGCTGAACGTAAACAACTTATAACGTTGTGCCGCAAGGTACGCGATGCTTCGGTTAAAAACAACGGCGGAAACCCCGACATCGTCGGAGCCATATTAATGAAATTCAGCGGGACCGGACTCTAAAAGGCTGACATCAACTTAGCCTTTGCCTTTCTTGAGCCGTGCTATTTCCCTGTCAATCTCTTTTTTCTCCCAGTCGCCGTGGAAGGCAAAAACGCCCAGGCCGTGAAAGATCAGGCCTATACCCCAGAATACAGTTGTAAAGACCGGCCAGGGAAAGGCTGTGCCGCGCATCATGCCCCACCCGTATGCCGCGGTAATGCCGCTGGCAGACAGTGCCCACATGCACCACAGGAATGCATTCACAACGCAGTAAACCATCAGGTGAATGAAAAACCCCCTCTTGCGCCGTACCCTCCGGGTGGCTAACCTGCGGATCTCCTCGTCCGACATCTCGGTTGACATATCTCTGCGCCTCCTTATCGATAGATGTTTATATTGTAGCACCGCAGAAAAATATTGACGCATGGAAGAGCTGCGGCTATCATTCAGGTCACATAAAAGGGGGGTGTGCTATGGATATAATCGAGGCCATTAATTCACGTTACAGCGTACGCGCTTTCAAACGCGACCCCGTGCCGAAGGCTGTCCTTGAGGAGCTGCTGACCGTGTCGCAGCGCGCGCCCTCGTGGGCCAATACCCAGACCTGGGAGTTTGCCGTGGCCGGCGGCAAAGCGATGCAGGAACTGCGTGAGACCATGGCCGCCAGGGCCTTCGCCCAGGACGAGCGCGGGCCGGATATCCCGCGTCCCGAATGGCCTTCACCTTACAAGGAAAGACGCAGGTCGAACGGCATCAGGTTATATAAAGCCTTGGGCATCCAGAAAGACGATGTTGAGCGGCAACTCAAGTGGTTCGTGGACATGTACCGCTTCTTCGATGCCCCCCACGCCATCTTTATTTATACGGAGCGGGATTTAAGCGTGTGGGCTATGATGAACGTGGGACTGGTGGTGCAGTCCATCAGCCTGGCGGCCTTGAACTATGGTTTAGGTTCGATCATGCTGGCCGCCGGCGCCAGCTACCCCGATGTTGTGCGCCGCCTGTTAACCATCCCCGAATCGAAACAGCTCGTTATCGCCATCGCCATCGGCTACCCCGACCCGGACGCCGCCGTGAACAAATTCAGGACGGAAAGGGCGCCTTTAAGCGAAGTTTGCACGTGGCACGGTTTTTGAGCGTCACGTCATTGCGAACGAAGTGAAGCAATCCCAGACTCAAACCACGTCATTGCGAACGAAGTGAAGCAATCCTTCGATGGGGGTAGATTGCCGCGCCCTTTGGGCTCGCAATGACGAGTTAAACGGCCCCCTTGCCTGTGGTTGCCTGAGGGGTATATACTTGCGCATAATCCAAAATAAAGGAGGCAGAGATGAGCGGTACAGATAAGTACGACCTTAAAGCGGTGAAATTGCCGAGGTTTGTGGGGGGGCAACTCTCCATGATCGCCGGCGCACTTGACATCGGCATACTCAAGGCACTCCTGCTGCCCTCGATGCTGAAAAGCGGCGGGATAGAGGATTTCCGCGAACTTGTTCCTGAAGAGCCGCCCACCTTTTCCCCCATTTCTTTTGTGAGTAAGAAAGCGGAACCCGAGGACGGGCCGGACCTGAAGGCGCTGAATAAGATAGAAGGGAACGCTACAGGGGCAATGCACTGCCGGACTATCCGTGATTATTCAAAGGCCTACCACGATGGCAAAACCACGCCCGAGGATGTGGCCAGGCGCGCGCTGGACGCAATCAAAGGGGCCGACGCGGGTGATCTGAAGCTGAGGCCGTTTATCGCGGTTAATGAGGGTGATGTCATACAGCAGGCCAAGGCCTCGGCCGAGCGCTGGAAAGATAAAAAACCGCTCAGCGTGCTGGATGGTGTGCCGGTAGCAGTGAAGGACGAGGTGGACATGGTGCCCTATCCCACCACGGTCGGCACAAGCTTCCTGGGGAAGGGTCCGGCCAGGCAGGACTCCACAGTGGTGGCGCGGCTGCGCGCGGCAGGTGCCCTGCTGCTGGGCAAGGCCAATATGCATGAGATAGGCATCAGTACCAACGGGCTCAACGTCAATTTCGGCTCGACCCGCAACCCTTACAATCCCAAGCATGACACGGGAGGCAGCTCGACCGGTTCCGCCACGGCTGTGGCAGCGGGCATATGCCCGGTTGCCGTGGGCGCCGACGGTGGCGGGTCTATCCGCGTGCCGGCCGCCCTGTGCGGCGTGGTCGGCCTCAAGCCCACCTTCGGCCGTGTCAGTGAATTCGGCGCGGCGCCGCTCTGCTGGAGCGTAGCACACCTCGGCCCGATCGCGGCCACGGTGGAGGATGCTACCATCGGTTATGCCTGCATGGCCGGTACGGATATTAAAGAACCAAACTCGCTGCATCAGCCTCCCATGACATTGGAAGGCTGGAACAAGGCAGACCTTAAAGGGATTAAGCTGGGTATTTACAAGCCCTGGCTTGAGCATGCTGCGCCCGAGGTTGTGAAAGCCTGCAACGCGCTGCTGGAGAAACTGGTTGCTGCCGGGGCGCAGGTCAAGGAGATAGTCATTCCCGGGCTGGACACCATGCGCGTCGCCCACATCATAAGCTTCCTGAGCGAGGTGGCAGCCTCGATGAACAACTATCCTGACAACAGCAAGGATTTTGGCGCCGAGGTGCGCCTCAGCCTCGCCCTGGGGCGGGAATTCAACGCCGGCGATTATATCAAGGCCCAGCGCATCCGCACGCGCGTCATCGATATGTTCAAGGATATTTACAAAGAGGTAGACGCCATCATCACACCTGCAACGGCTATTGTGGCCCCCGAGGTTTCGCTCGAAGATGCCGATGGCGGCTACTCCGACCTCTCAAGTACCACGGAGACCATGCGCTATGCCTTCCCCGCCAACCTGGCGGGCCTGCCCGCCATCAGTTTCCCGGCGGGCTATGACTCCATCGGGCTGCCCATCGGCATGCAGGCCATGGGACGGTGGTGGGAGGAGAACCTGTTGCTGCGTATTGCCTACAACGCCGAAAAGCTTGTGGAGCGCAGAAAACCGGTAGCCTACTTCGACCTGTTGTAATGCATAGCGGGGTCTGTCACAGGGGCATAATATAGGATGGGTCTTTAGACCCGTCCGCGTTATCGGGCGGACATGAATGTCCGCCCCCACAGCAAGCCTGTCAGGGACGAATGGAGGGGCGTACTTTCAGGTGCGCCCGTTTTCAGGCGGATTGTTAAACCCGCCCCTGCATCGCATTAAATCGGCCCCTCCTCGCAAAGACGCTTCATTAGTACTATAATGCGGCCAATGATATTTATAGTATGGGCAGGATAACTCGGAGGAGACATAGCATGGGAAGTTTCACGCGGTCAGAGAAGACACTGGTGCTGGTTTTCTTCGTGCTGTCCCTGCTCTATATCTCCCTCATCCCGGTGTTGAAAGCAATGCCCGGGCTTTACGTCCTCAAGGACCTGCCGGACGTTATACTTGCCGCGCTTGCTTTAGGTGCGATTGCAGGGTTAAGGGGCAAGCTGCTCTTTGCCGCCTATATGCTCTGCGCCCTGGCGGGTTTGGCCCTGGATTTGCCCATGAAGGACTCGTTCGTGCTCGGCCTGCTGCTGTTTCTGCTCGGCCACCTGGGCTATATTACTACCTTCCTGCTTGATTTTAAGTGGAGGCCGCGACGGCTATGGATTATCGCACTGATATTGATTTATGCCATCGTTATGGCTGTCCTCTTCACCCCTTTCCTGGGAGACCTGCAGATGCCCGTTTACTGCTATATGGCGGTGCTCGGCATGATGTGCATCATTTCCACGCAGAGGAAGGCTACTAATAATTTCGTGATTTATGGCGCGCTGCTCTTTTTAGCCTCGGACTCCGCTCTGGCCAGCAATATGTTTGTCGCCCCGCTGGCGGGACAGGATTACATCGTGATGATCACCTATTTTGCCGCCCAGTTCTTCATCCTCTACGGTTTCCTCAAGGATAAATACCACAAAAGCGCCTGACCGTACTTTGTTATATAATAGTTAGCATCGGCTCAAAAGACGCCCTCACGCGGGGCGGCCGGCAAATGAAATTTTTCGGAGGCATCCCCCATGGCATTAGTTGAATGGTCCCTTGATGAGAATATCGCCGTGCTCACCATGAACAGCGGTGAGAACAGGTTCAATCTTAATTTCTGCAATGAATTGCTAAAAGCGCTTGACGATATCGAGACTAAGACCAGGGCCAATGCGCTGGTGGTCAAATCAGCAGACGAAAAGATCTGGTGCAATGGAATGGACCTGGACTGGCTGGTGCCGGCCATTGCCAGGAAGGATCCGGATGTGGAAAAGTTCTTTGATACGCAGGACCGCGTGTACCGACGGGTGACCTTTTATCCCATGCACACCGTGGCAGCGCTGACAGGGCACGCCTTCGCCGGGGGCGCTATCCTAGCCTGCTCCTTCGATTTCCTTTTCATGCGCGCCGACCGCGGCTTCCTGTGCTTCCCTGAAGTGGATTTGAATATACCCTTCCTGCCCTATATGGATGCCCTGATTAAGAGGGCCATGCCGAGGCATAAGGTGATCGAAGCCGAGCTCACAGGCAAGCGCTTTACGGCCGCCGAACTGGAGAAATTCAACGTGATACGCAAGGCCTGCCCTTCCGCTGAAGAAACGGTAAAAGAGGCTGTTGCCTATGCCAAAAGCCTGAATAAGGGCAGGGGCATAGTGGGCGAGATGAAAAAGGTCATGAATGCAGACATAGCGCAGTTTATGGATAACATCGTGAGGCCGAACCTGGAAACCGGCAACGTGCCAATAAAATGATTCCGTTGCAGAAATATAACCGGGGCTTCATCCGCAACCACAATACCTCCGGGGTTGTCTTTGCCGCAGTATTCACGTTTGTCTTACTGCCTCTACTCATGTGCTGGTGCGGCTGCGCCGGGATAACGGACTCCCTTGTACTGGTACATGCGGATAACGTGACCGCTACCGGTATCATAGTTGATAAGGCTGGCTACGTCGTCACCTGCGCCCACACAGTGAGCGGGGCTAATTCGATAGCTGTTGAACTGACGCCCGGGACGAATTATGAAGGCCGCGTAGTGTGCACAGATAATGCACGGGATGTCGCCATTATAAAGATGGCGGGAAATTTCCCCGCACTGAAACCGGTTATCATCGGTGATTCCGACCTGATGCATCAGTGGGATGAAGTGACCTCCGCGGGGTATAAGCCAGGAGATACCAAAGCTTTGACGTCAAAAGGGGCCGTTACAGGGCTGCCTAAGGCAGACGGCATAAGTTACCTGCAGACAAATGCTGCTCTCGACCCCGGGCTTACCTCCAGCGCGATACTTAATAAAGCAGGTGAGCTGGTTGGGATGGTAAGCGGGAATTCCGGTAAGGCCGGGCGCGAGGGTTATGCTCTGTCAGCCAACGAGGTGCGTACCGTTTTATCGCAGGCACAGGAAGCCGAGGCGACACCCCTAACTATTGTGCCGCTGGACCCTCCCTCTGTATATGGGGACCATGTAATAGTGGCGTGGAAGACCAGCAGGCCGGCCACAGGGCAGGTGGAATACGGGACTCAGGTATCCTACGGCAACAGGAATATCCCGGAGGCCACTTTGATTGAGTCACACAGTTCGGTTATTCAGAATCTGCAACCTAAAACGGCCTACCATTTCAGGGTCAGATCGGTTGACTGCTGCGGCATTGAAGCTGTGTCAAAGGACTACGTATTCACAACAACGGCGGCCAGTGTCCAGGGGGGCAAATTCGCCGTCTCGAATATCGATATATATGACATTGCCAGCACAGCCGCAACAGTACGTTGGATAACCAATAAGCCTGCTACAAGCCTGCTAAGTTACAGCGCGGACAAGCAGGGAGAAGCCGACTCGGAATCTGATAATACCCTAGTCTACGAACATAAGATCAGGTTGAATGGCTTGCGGCCTGAAACACGCTATAGCCTTAACATAAAATCGGTGACTGACTACGACGAGGTAGAGCAGCAAAACCTGAGCCCTTTCACTACACTGCCCAGTTCTCCGGTCTGCTGCAAAATCAACTGCCGGCTATCGGATTTTGCCTTTAAGACTCTGCAGGGCGGGGATTTTACCAACCGGGATATCCTGGGCAAGAAAGTATTCATGCTCTTCACTAAAACTTCCTGCCCTACGTGCATGCAGCAGGCCATCTTCCTCAATGATGTTTACGCTAACTGGCCAAAAGGCACAGACATGGTCATGTTCATGGTCGCCAGCAGCGAGAAGAAGGCTGATGTCGAGGAATGGATAAAGAAATACGGTTTAAGCGTGCCGATTTACATTGACCCCACGGCGAACCTGGTCAGCGGCTGCCAATTCAGGACCATACCCACCTCGCTTTTCCTGGATACAGGGTCGGTGATACGCGACTATAAGAGCGGCGGGTTCGGCAATAAAAAAGATATGGAAACAACAGTGAAGCGGTTTTACGAAACAGAAAGGTAGATGATAAATAGGGGTAGCATAAATTTCTGCGGGGCAGATTGCTTCGTCGCCTGCGGGCTCCTCGCAAAGACATTTTTGGGGCCGGCGGCTGGATAGAGCCGCCGGCCTTTTACGTTGATTACGGTTTGTATGTGATTGTAAGGGCGCCGGCAAGGTCGACATTATCGCCCTCTTTGAGGATGTGCTTGCCCTTGCCGCGGATATCTGTACCATTCAGCCTGGTGCCGTTGGTGCTGCCACGGTCCTCGATATAGTAATCGCCGTTTTCGTAGCTAATGTAAATATGCTGGCGTGATATTAGATCAGCCTTACCCGGCCCGGCCAGTGCATGGAAATCGTTGCGTCCCAGTGACTGGCCTCCGGCCGCAAGGGAAATCTCCTTCCCTCCGCCCGCTGTGAATTTGGCCGCGGGACCGGTTGCGACGGCGGTAGTGGCATGTGAACCGGCAGCGGGCAGTGTGGCGGCAGGCACCGTGGATGAAGCTATGTAGCCTGCCCGTGTGCCGAAGTTGCGCCCTGAATAGGCTGGCACCGGTTTCCTCACCAGCAGGAAGATTATTACTGCAGCCGCTACGGCCAGCAGGCCGATCATCAAGGCGTACAATAGCCAGAGGTTGAGCGCCGGGCTGCCGCCGCTGCTGACCCCGCTGGTTAATATCCCGCCTGTGCCGGCGGTGTAACCACTGCTGCCGGTAGTTGTGTTAACACCACTGCCTGTACTGTATGTGGAATAGTACTGTGCTACAGTAACGGTAGTGCCGGCGCTCACGCTGCCCCCGCTGCCGCTGGCTGTAAGCGTATAGGTGGTTGTATAGGCAGGCGTGGTAGTATAGACACCCGTGCCGGGCACCGAGCCCACCGAGGGCGAAATTGTAACGTCGCTGGCGTTATTCACTGTCCATGACAGGACGGTGGATTGGCCGGGCTGTATATAGCTCGGGTTAGCAGTGAAGGAACTGATCACCGGCTCATAGACCGGCTGAGGTTGGGGTATCTCAACTACTATCTCAGGGGTATAAGTATTTACGTAGGGAGACCACCTTGCGTAGGGATATGGCCACACATAGGGATCCGAGTAATATGGGTATGAAGGAACAGGTGGGCGGGGATGTGATGGGCCCGGGGGAAAAGGATGATGTCTCGTATGATTCTCTGATGAGGACGCCGGCGACAGATCCACCGTGGAAGGCGGTATAGCAGCAGGCTCTGTTACAGGGTCAGGCGCAGGAGGAACCGGCAGTTCCGGCGCCAGGTCAGCCGTGGAAGGTGGTGTAGCATCAGGCTCTGTTACAGGGTCAGGCGCAGGAGGGACCGGCGGCTCCAGCGCATCCGGTGGTGGTGAAACAGGCTCATCATCGGCCTGCCAGGCCAGGCCTTTATCGATTGCCGTGTCCGTTACAGCCCGGGCGGGCGTAACCGACAGCAAAAACGCAGTGCATATTAACAGTGCTGTTGCCAGGATCAGAGTTGTTTTTCTTAGATTCATTTGGTTCTCCTTATACAGATTACATTTTGAATGTGATGTTGAGTTTGCCTGCCAGGTCAATTGCATCGCCGTTCTCCAGGACGTGCCTGCCTGCGTCTTTGATCTCTGTCCCGTTGACCCTTGTGCCGTTGGTGCTGCTGCGGTCCTCGATATAATATTTATTATCTTCATACCAGATATTGATATGCTGACGGGAAATGAAAGAAACGTAGTCCGGCGGCACGAATTTTTCAAAATCCTTGCGGCCAAACGGGCGGGCGTTGCCTGCCAGCAGCACTTCGCTGCCGTCGGGCATGGCAAGTTTGGCTGCGGGGGCCGCTATCACATCCGTAGTTGATGGTGATTCTGCGGCCGCTAATGTGGCGGCGGCCGCGGTGGCAGTGCCTGCCCGCGTGCCGGCCTCATGGCCCGCCGGGGCGGTTGCCGTCTTCCTGACCAGCAGGGCGACTATTACCGCGGCGGCTATTGCCAGCAACGCTATTAAACCATACAGCAGGTACGGCGGCTGCTCAACGGTTACGGTAGTAAATGCAGTGAGTGCCGTTCCGTCCATATAGGTGGCGGTTAGCGTATAGACGGTGGTATCTTCCGGCTTCACCTCGGTGGTCCCGCCGGCGCCAAAAGACCCGGCGCCGCTTATAAATACCTGCACGGCTGCGGGAGCGCTCCAGGATAGTGTCGTGGAATGTCCGCTCTGTATCCTAATCTGGGCCGCGCTGATGGTGGGCGGTATGCGCGGCAATACCGTTACACTGGCTGACGATGATACGGGGTTGCCCGACCGGCCCGTGGCCGTTAGCGAATAGGAGGTGGTTGTAGATGGCGTGACCGTGGTAGAGCCGGAGGCGCCGACCGTGCCGATGTCGGGCGAGATGCTTACGCTGCTGGCATTGCTGGTGGTCCAGGTGAGCGTGACGGTTTGCCCGAGCTCGACCGAGGGTAAATTCGCGCTGAAAGAGTTGATCACGGGGGGATAGACCGGCTGTTGTGTGGGGCCGGGAAGGCCGTATGGATTGTAGCCCCTGGTGTAATTAAAGCTGAGGGTGCGCGTCGACCAGTTGCCGACGGTGATGAACCACATCTTCCAGGTATAGCTGCCGTCGGGGTCAAAGGAGCTGGCAGTGAACGGCCCGATCCTCCAGACACCGGCATAAGGACGGTCCCACCTGTAACACAGCCAGTGCCCGTAAGACGGGGCGCCGTAAGGGTAATATTCCCATAAATAAAAATAACCCGGGCTATTGAAAGATATCACCAGGTAGCAGGCTTCGTTGGCATACAGGGTGGATACGAGCTGCCCGTAGCTGTTGACAAGGTACGCATTGGTAATTGAACCGGATACTCCGGGTGGAACGGGTGACGGCGCCAGCATCTGCAGGTTGGGCCATGTCTGGCGGTAAGTTTCCACGCCGACGGATGGCGCCAGGGATTCGCCGCCCTCGTCGGGCGGCTGCCAGGCAGCTTCCGGGCTGGCAGGCGGGGATGGCTGGGCCTGCACCGGTGAGAGCGATGTAACAACGGATGAAATGGCCAGCGCCAGGATAAGCAGCGTCAAGCATATATTTTTCATGGGGGAAATCACCTCCCGGATGCAATAACTCATATTCTGTTATCACTATACGCCGGACGGGGAGCGGTTGCTTGACTGCAGGCTGACAGGCCGCTGACAGTTTTCTGACAAAGCCATGGTTAGCGGCGGCAGTAAAGGGCAGGGTTAATCCGGGGGAAAGCGGCTTTGATTTCAGCGTGTGTGAAATCTCAGTTTGACAGTGCCGGCCGGTTCAATCAGGTCGCCGTCGTTAAGGCTGACCTCTCCCCGGTCCCGGATGTCTGTGCTGTTGAGACTGGTTCCGCCGCCGCCCGTATCTTCAATGAAGTGTTGCCCATCGGCGCAGGTGATGCGGAAGTGCTGCCGGGAGATAAAGCATAGTTCATCCAGCCCGAGTGCCCTGGCCAGCTCACCCCTGCCTATGGTCTGGCTGCTGCCGGCAAGCTGAATCTCCAGCCCATTGGGCAGGGCTAAATATGCCCTGGGGGCTGCCGGGGCGTCAGGCTGTTCTGACAGGGCTGGGAGCGAAGAAGGCGGGCTCTCTATGGCTGTGGGCCCGGCATAGCGCCTGCGCAACGTCAGGCCGAGCAGGACGATAAGTGCTCCTGCTGCGAGGCCCAGGATGATCAGGATCACCGGGTTGCCGAGGAATTTAAGCGCCTGGCCGGGAAAGGCCACTGGCCTGACTGTGACAGTGGCGGATTGGGATAGCACTTTTCCGCCCGGGTCCCGGGCTGTCAATATATAGGTAGCTGTCGAAGGAGGTTTAATCAGCCATGTCCCGCCTGGCCCGGCTACCGTGCCTATATCCGATATCTCTATAGCGCTTGAACCCTGGACGTCCCAGGAAAGCAGCGTGTCCTCCCCGGAATTGATGCAGGGCGGGTTAACCTCGAAAGAAACGATTTTAAGTTCCGGGTAGCTTTTGGAATAAGTCCAGAAAATAGCATAATTCCGCTGTTCTTTAGGGTCCTCGGCGGCCCACTGACCGTTGCCGTAAAACCAGGTCCTGTAAATATGCTGTCCTTCCGGCTCGGCATTGCCGGGGCTGAAGGGGCCAAGCTTCCACAGGCCGCTTTCCGTAAGGCGCCATTTATAGGCTATCCATTTTCCTCCGGGATTGCTGCCTTTAGGGTAGTATTCATAAATATAAAGCCAGCCGGGCGAGTTGACGTCTACATCCAGGTACCATTTGTCATCTGCTGTGACCTTATATTTTGCCTGCGCCGATACAGCGCTGAAACTGGCTATAAAGCTGGGGGGAGTGCTCTTGTCCTGTAATGTCGGTCCTTGCAAAAGGAAATTGACATGAGGCTTGATTTCATCGTTGGCGGGGTCGTTGGTGGGGATGTCGGGTATAGTGTAATTTTCTGTTGGCGCACCCACCGCTGAGGTACCCGACGGGAAGCCGGCTATTGCTGCCAGCGCACTAACAAGCAGTAACAGGGCTAAGGCAAGGCAGAAGCTGTTTAATCTCATTTCGGGGCCTCCGCGTTCCCGGGTGGGGTAAGGCTGGCCGGTGACAGCGCAGCCTGCATGGCGCGTGCCCCGGCGAACCTGCTGCCCGGGGAGAACATGCTTCCCTGCGACAGACAGCGCGCAGTGCGCTTCGATATACCGGCTGAAATGAGGCAGTTGGCCACGGCTGCGGCTTCGCTGTAGGAGCGCGGCCAGTTGCTATTAATCAGGCTGTAGCAGAGGTCATTGGGTGGCCGCAGTGTGAGCAGGTAGATGCAGGTCTGCGCTACCCCGCACAGGTCGCAGCGCTGGTCGCTTTCACCGCCCATGAAGAGCTCGGGTATATCAAAGCCCTTGTTGGCGATCTGCGTGAACGGGTCTTTGCTTTCAGGCTCTCTTTTGGCCCCGCTGAGGCCTTTAGCCGTGCCGAAATCGATCAGCTTGATCGTACCTTCGCTGGTCAGCATGATATTTTTAGGATTAACGTCACGGTGGACGATACCGGCGCTGTGTATATAAGAGAGCGCATCCAGCACCTGGCAGGCCCAAGCCACGACCTTTTCTTCCCTGTAGCAAGACCTTGGCGCAGAGGGCATAATGGTCTCACCATTAATATACTCGATAACCAGGTGGAATTCGCCGTTCAAATAGAAATCGTCCAGGTATTTGACGAGGTTGGGATGGCTCAGTTTCTTGAGGTAGCCGGCTTCCTGCATGAGCTTGTCCAGGTAGACGTTATCGATGTTGGTGCCCCGGCGCGGCGTCTTGATGATGCATGTCCTATTGGTGCCCCGCTCTTTGGCCAGCCAGATGGTGGCCATGCCGCCCTGCTTGTAAGGCTGGGATTTTATCTCGTAGCGCCCGTTGACCGGGCCTGCGCTGCCGGTTGCTGAGGGAGGCGGTTGCAGTGTTTGGCCGGGCGCAGCCGGCGGTCCGTTGCTATCACGTTTCCTTGCGGTCCGGATTATAGTCACGGCCACCGGTATGCTGGAAACGATCAGCGCAATTAAAACGATAAGAGGAGCAAAATCAGCCATCAGGCGACTCCTATGCTAGTCTGCACGCTCATCATTGCCTGCCAGGAGGGCAGGTTTTCCGGCCTGGCAATAATCACCGATATATTATCAGGGCCTCCTGCCAGGTTGGCCTGTGCCGTCAGTTCGCGGCAGGCCTGGGCTGCGCTGCGGGAGCCGAGCACGACCTCCGAAATCCTTTCGGCCGGCAGCACACCGCAGAGGCCGTCCGAGCAAAGCAGTATACTGTCCCCGGCGTAGAGCTTCACCTGCAACAGGTCAGGGAGCGTGTCAGGATAATAGCCGAGTACGCGTGTGATCTCATTTTTGCGTGGGTGGACCATGGCCTCGTCGGGCGTGATCAGGCCGCTATCTATGAGGTGCTGGACGACGGAATGGTCTTTAGTTACCTGCAGGGTCTCCCTGCTGTTGATAATGCTGCAGCGGGAATCGCCGACGTGAGCCACGTACATTTCCTGGCCAAGCACCAGGCTGGCGGTGAGGGTCGTGCCCATGCCTTCCAGCGACCTTTCTTTGGCTGCCGTGAGGACGGTGTCGTTGGCTTTCTTGAAGGCATCAGCCATCAGGCTGAGGGGACCGGCATCGGCCCGCGCCAGCAGGGCGCTGATGCACTCCGAGCAAAATGTTTTCAGGGCAAGGTCGCTGGCTATTTCACCGGCGTCGTGGCCGCCCATACCGTCAGCCACCACGAATAATCCGGCGGAGGCGGTCCCCAGGTGGGTCATGATATCGAAGATGCCGCAAAAGATGCTATCCTCGTTGAGCTTCCTGGTCAGCCCGGTATCCCAGCTATAACCTCTTTCCAATCGATACTCCTGGTTGCAGCTTCATTTATACTAACCTGAAAGTAAGTGTGGCATCCGGCTGGCGGGACAGTTCGATCTGGTCGCCGTCTTTCAGCGCCTGCCTGCCTTTATGATGTATGTCAGCTTTGTTGAGCTTGGCATGGTTGGTACTGCCCGTGCCGTCACGGCCGTAGTCCTGCGCATAATAGGTACCGTTTTCATAAGTTATCAGCAGGTGCTGCCTGGAGATGCTCATCAACATATCCTGGGGCAGCTTGCCGTTAAAATCGCTGCGTTCGATGAAGGTTGGTGCGCCCATGAGCAGGATTTCAGAACCGCCCGGCATGATCACCTTAGCTTTGGGAACGGGCGGCGGTGGCACGGCGCCCTGTTCCGTTTTAGCGGCGCCGTTGACGCCGCGGTCTTCATCGCCGGCAGCAAAATATTCCCCGCAGTTGTAGCAAAAGAAGCTGGCTGCGTTGTTTAAGCTTTGACACTTCGGGCAGTTGATCCCGCTATCTATCCTGTCAGCCTGTTGCGAGGCAAGGGCGCCCCCGCACTTCCAGCAGATTTTCTCCGCGGCAGCGTTCTCCTGCCCGCATACCTGGCATAGCATTTAAATTCGCTCTCCTAAATTTAAAGAACTTTACTTCATTATAGATTAAATTGCTTGACAGGTTACTGACGAATACCTAATATAAACCTGACAAATGGTAAACTCTGTGACGATCGTCTTGGCTATATTATACTGCAATGCGGGTTGACCGCCCGGAATGATTATTAAATGAACCAGGCTTTTATCACTGTCAGGAGGGGCCAGGCGGAGGACGCCGGCAAAGTATTTACTATAAATAAAGCCAGCACCGTCATAGGCCGCCGCACGCCGCAGTACGTGCCAGACATCGAATTGAACGATGAAGCGGTTTCCAGGCGCCACCTTGAAATAATTGCCAGGGGCGATAGATACCTGCTGCAGGATCTGGGCAGCACCAACGGTACTATGCTGGATGGTGACCGTATCATGCCCGGCAAGTTATATACCCTCAAGCATAACAGCCAGATCGGCCTGGGTGTGGATGGTGACGGGGCGCACATCATAATCGTATTCAAAGAATCGGAAAGCACCAACGTATTAACGGGTGATAAGAAACAGGCTGCTAAAAAGGGCAAAGCGGCGCCGGTGGCCTGGCTGAAGATTGACGAAGGCAAAAAAGAGGCCAGTGTCGATGGACAAGCGGCGAAGCTTTCACGTAAGGAATACGACCTCTTGCTTTTCCTCCGCAGCAACGCCGGGCAGGTGTGCTCCCGCGACGAGATTATCAAGGCGGTCTGGCCTGAAAGCCAGGATCCCGCCGCGATCTCCGACGCCACGGTCGACCAGCTAATCCACAGGCTGCGTGAAAAGGTGGAACCGGAACCCGCCAGGCCCGCACGCATCATAAGCAAGGTGGGGTTCGGGTATATGCTGGGGTGAGGGGGCTAAATCCCGCTCTCTATGCAGTATTCCCTCAGTGTATTCAGCGAGGCGAAGAACTCTTTCATCATCGTGCCGACCGGGAACATGCCCAGCCTCGTGATTGAGATGTGGCCGCCTTTCTCTTTAATAATGCCTGCGGCTTTAAAAAAGAGCAGCTCTGTCCACAGCCGGGCATGTATATCAGAGCCAAAACGTTGCTTGAACTGCATCGTGTTTAAACTCATGCCGAAGAAGCGCGTAAGCATATAATAACGGTAATGCTCGAGGTCAGATAGGCGGCGCATACGCACGATAGGCAGCCTGCCATCTGAAATGAGGCTGTGATAACCTTCCAGTGAGAATGAGTTGACCAGGAAATCGCCTCCCAGGAAGCTGACTGATCCTGCGCCGATGCCGATATAGTCGTCATAGTCTATGATGTACTCGTCTATCATCAGGTCGCCGCGGGAAAAGCACCAGGCGGTGGAAGCCTTGTAGCCGGCATCGAGCAATTCAAGCAGGATGATGTCGTAGAACTGCTTTTCCGGTGAGGTATCAACCCGGCGGAACTTTTTTGTCAGGGCATCGAGCTTGTGCGGGGACGGCATGAGCGGGTAGAAGGTGGCCTGGTCTGCGCCCAGTTCCTTGAATATCCTGACGTCCGACTTGAACTGCTCCAATGTCTGGGTGGGGAAGTTGAACATGAGGTCGACGTTGACCGTATCGAACCTGCCCTGCGCCAATTTAAGCTTCTCTATGGAATCCTCTGCCTTAAACAGTGTCCTGCCCATGGCCTTGAGCAGCGTGTTGTCGAAGCTCTGCACGCCGACAGAGAGCCGGTTGACGCCGATGTCCTGGAGCCGCTTTAGCGTATCCGGTGTCAGTTCACGCGGCGTGGTCTCCAACGAGACGCGCCTGACCTCAAACTGGGAGCGCAGGTGGCCGACAAAATCAGTCAGTTCATCCATGAGCACGGTGGGCGTGCCTCCGCCGAAGTAAAAGTCCTTGAAGCGGAAGCCCGACTCCGTGTATATGTCCAGCTCTTTGCGCAGGTCCCTGAAATAGCGGCGCGCCAGGTCCTCCCTGAAAAGGTAGCGGTTAAAACAGCAGAAAGGGCAGAGAGTCCGGCAGAAAGGGATATGGATATAGAGCGAGACGCCGCTGCCGCGTTCGCGGCCTTCGCGGGCGATATAAGCGGCATCGACATCGCCGGTGAACTTAAGGAAGCTCCTGCCGGAGTGGCGGACAACGGAACCGGCGAACCAGGGTATCACGGGGTAAATTATACCGTATCACCCTCTCCCCTGCCCCATCTCCTTGAAAGGAGCGCCGTGCGTACTATATTGTACACACGGTTTTCTTTGTGCGATATATGCGTGAACCGTGTTGAAAAGGGCGTGACTGATCAGGTAACTGAAGAAAATGGGGTGCGGATACATCCCCCACTAAAGTACTACATAAAACTACCTGATTAAGTACTAACAGGTCATGTTCAACGGCCTTAATATACAGTGTTACCCTGGGCAAGGCTACCCATCCCCTGATGGGCATCATAGCCGAAGACATCAAGCCGCCGCTGCTGGGCTGAAGGTGAAAGATATCATACTGCGCATCAATGACCGTGAGGTGAATACGCTGTCCGATCTAACCAGGATATTATGGCGAATGAACGCCGGTGATGTAATCCGGCTAAGCTGCCAGCGCGGGACAGAGACGGTGTTGCTAACCGTAAAGCTGGCAACCAGGCCAGACGACAAACCCCTGGCTGAGCTTTAACGCTGCTTTGAAATCTCCGGCCCGGGGATCTGCCGCCATTTAAGCAAGCGCTTTTAAATATAGAGGATGCACTTCCGGGTTGTCTCTTAACGGCTCGTGATCACAAGCTTCCAATTCCACCCCAACTTGAAACGTTTATACGTCGAACAGCTATAATAACCGTTATGAATACGCTCCGGGGCAGCCGCTAATGTATCTGCTGGCACACGCCGGCATCACCGTGGGGGCAGCCTACACCGCGGAGAAGGCTATTAACTGGCGGCGCATGGCAGGCACAGTGCCCCCTGCCAGCGCGCCTCTGCGTGTCGATTACCGCGTCATCCTGCTGGGTGCCCTGCTGCCTGACATTATCGATAAGCCCCTGGGGTTGATACTGCTGCCCGGCGTCCTGGCCAATGGACGCACCTTCCTGCATACCCTGCTCTTCCTGCTGCTCACCCTGCTGGCCGCCGTAATGATCTACCGGCAGCAGCGCAAGCTGTGGGGTTTTTACGTCGCCTTCGGCGTGCTCATGCATTTCAGCCTGGATGCCATATGGACCGACCCCGTCACCTTTTACTGGCCCTTGCTCGGCGCCTTCCAAACCCAGCCCGGGATTACCTTCTTATGGGTAGTGCAAAGCTGGATACAGAGCTTCCGCGAGGAGCCCCGCCTCTATATACCCGAAACCGCCGGCTTCATCATCCTGTTATTTTTCACCGCCAGGCTGATAATACAGAAGGAAGTCACAGCCTTCATGCGGCAGGGCAGGCTGTGCTAATACTGACAATAAGAAAGGATGTAATAAACGTCATGATATAACCTGTTGCGGAATCCCGCTATTTTATGCACAATAAGCAGGCTGTATTTCAGGACACAAAATTCACCAAAGGAGCTTCATTATGGATAACGTTCTGGTCATCGGCGCAGGCTTCATGGGCGGCGGAATCGCACAGGTGGTGGCCCAGGGTGGTTACACTGTTTACCTGCAGGATATAAACCCTCAATCGTTGGAAAAAACTATGGCGCAGATTAAATGGTCGACGGAGAAACTGGCCGGCAAGGGAAAGATCAAGGACAGCGCTAAAACAGTGCAGGACAGGATCAACGTGGTGAAAGACCTTGCCATCGCGCCCCAATGCCAGTGGGTCATCGAGGTGGTCTTTGAAGATGAGAATATGAAGAGGGAGCTCTTCAAAGAACTCGACGCCGCCTGCCCGGTTGAGACTATCCTGGCTTCCAACACCTCCAGCATACCCATAACCCGCCTGGCATCGCTGACCAGGCACCCCGAAAGGGTGGCCGGGCTGCACTTCTTCGGCCCGGTGCCCATGATGAGACTGGTAGAGGTTATCAAGGGAGAGAAAACATCGGATGCCGTTTTTAAAAAAAGCGTGGATTTCATCAACTCCATCGGCCAGTACCCTGTTAAGGTCATGAAGGACATACCGGGATTTATCATGAACCGCATCAATGGCGTGGCCTTCCGCGAGGCGCTCTCCCTGGTGGAAAATGGCATCGCCACGGTCGAGGACGTCGATAAAGGCATGCACTACGGCTTCAACTGGAACATCGGCCCCTTCGAGATCGCCGACAACGCCGGCATCGATACCTACGTGCGTGTGGGCAGGTCATTCGCGGCGCTGGGCGCCGGCGATATTGTAGCTGCCTCACCACTAATGGAGAAAATGCTCAAGGCCGGGCGATTGGGCCGAAAAGTAGGCAAGGGGTTCTATGATTACACTCCCGACGGGAAGCAGGTACCTTTTGACATTAACACGCTGTAGTTAGGCGACTGTCATTGCGGTGAGCCGAAGCTGCGAGCCGAAGGCGTGGCAATCTGTCCGAGGTGAGTAGATTGCTTCGTCGCTGCGGCTCCTCGCAAAGACAGTATTAAGATAAGGACCGCCACGACATTTAACTTCTGATAGCAAAATAGATCACCAGGTAATGCAGGACCGCACCCGTGATTACCAGCAGGTGGAAGATCTCGTGGAAACCGAAGACTCCCGGGAAGGGGTTGGGTTTCTTGATCGCGTAAAACACCGCCCCCAGCGTATAAGCCAGGCCGCCGCCCAGGAGCAGCCATAGCGAATTCAAGGGCATGGATACCAGCAACTGGTTCAAAGGGATAATCAGCATCCAGCCCATTGCGACGTAGATTGCCGTGGTCAGCCAGCGCGGGCCATGTATGTAAACGAGCTTAAAAACCAACCCCAGGATGACCAGCAGCCACTGCGCGCCGATGATGCCCCAGCGCCACCAGCCGTCCAAGTAGATATAGCATATAGGCGTATATGTTCCCGCTATCATGAAGAAAATGGCTATATGGTCCAGCCTGCGCCAGGGGTTGCGCTCATCTTCACCGGCTTTCTGCCCGTGGTAAACAGCGCTGCAGGTAAAGATAAAGACGGCACACAGGCTATATATGCTGGATAGAACGGCCCTGGTTATAGAGCCGGAGGAATTGCACAGCAGTACGAGATAACCGGCCAGCGACGCTGCCGCTCCCAGCAAATGGGAATAGAAGTTCACCAAATCAGATTTTTGAAACGCCATGTCCATCTCCTTCAGTAAGCCATCCAGGACCTCAGCCGGGGTACCCAGCGCGGCACGTTCTTGGTATAGGTTATATATTCCTCGCCGAACCTTTTCTGCAGCCCGGGCTCCTCGGAAAATACGAAGTAAATATGGTTAATGCCGAAAAACAGCGCGAACCACATGAAAATGCCCACTGAACCGAAGGCGATCGATTCTCCCAGCAGGGTCAGCAGGACACTGGATATCATAGGGTTGCGCACATGGCGGTAAGGACCGATGATGACCAGCTTTTTGGCAGGTGACCAGGGCGCCAGCGTACCCTTGCCGATATTTATGAAAAGCCCGATGGTCATGAACAGGTAGTAAAGCCCGTTCCCCATCAGCACCGAACCCGCCAGCACGATCACGGCATCCCAGGGCATCCCTAACCCCCAGCCAATCCTGAAGCCAGTTGCCCACAGTATGCCCGCCGGTATGATCAGCAGCACCGTGAACGGCAGGATAAACGACCTCAACTGGCTAATAAATGATTCTTTCACTCAAACCTGCCTGTGTGTCTGATTTCATCCTATGATAGCATTAAACGGCGGAAACGACATTTCGCGTGATACAATGACAGACATGAAGTCCGGCCTCATCCACTGCGGGGATTGCCTTGTCAAGCTGAAGTCTTTCCCTGCTGAGTGCGTCGACCTTATCTATATCGACCCGCCCTTCAATTCCAACCGCAACTATAGCGATACCGGAAACGAAAACGATAAAAGGCAGTTCGCAGATAAATTTGAGAACGTCGCCGCCTATATTGCTTATATGAAACCGCGCCTCAAGGAGCTGCACCGTGTCTTGAAGCCGACCGGGAGCTTCTACTATCACTGCGACTGGCATGCCTCACATTACGTCAAGGTGCTGCTGGATGGCGGGGACTTATTCGGCTACGGCAACTTCCAGAATGAAATAGCCTGGTGTTACCGATCGGGAGGGGCCAGCCCTAAAAAACGCTTCTCGCGCAAGCACGATGTTATCCTCTTCTATTCCAAGACCGCCGGTTATACATTCAACGGCCTACGTGAGAAGTCCTATAACCGCGGCCTTAAGCCGTACCACTTCCGGGGCGTCAGTGAATTCCAGGATGAGGCCGGTTGGTACACGGATGTTGGGATGAAAGACTACTGGGAGATAAACATGGTAGGCAGGACCAGCCGTGAACGCCTGGACTATCCCACGCAAAAGCCCGAAGCCCTGCTGGAGCGCATCATCAGGGCCGGCAGCAACGAGGGCGATATTGTGCTGGATGCCTTCTGCGGCAGCGGTACCACCCTGGCCGTGGCCCAAAGGCTGAAGCGCAGTTGGATCGGCATAGATGTCTCCCCGGCGGCCTGCAATCTGACCAGGCGGCGACTAAACAAGCTTCAGCTATAAGTCCTTCAGTTCCCTGATTACAATATCGGGACGGTCGGTCATGATGATGTCGATACCGCAACGCAAAGCCCGCCTCAGGTCATCCTCGCTGCCGCTGTCCCAGGCGAAAACCAGTTCTCCCCTTGCGTGCGCCGTTTTTACCATTTCAGCGCTCACCTTATCGCCGCGCACCTGCCTGAATACCCCCGTCTTACCGGCTGATAAATTCACGCCCGCATCTGAAGGCTCACCGATCACGGCACAGGTAAAATCCGGGGCCAGCCCTGACAGACTCCCTATCAGCGCGGCATCGAAGGAAACCAGCACTGTGAAGGTTGCATCCACCTGCCGGCGCAGCAGTGCCAGTAATTGCTCCAGCGACCTGACCTGTTTGAGTTCAATAAGCAGCACCAGTCCCCTGCCCAGTACTTCCAGCGTCTGCCTGAGGGTGGGTATCCGGTAGCTGCCGCCAACCCTCAACCGCTCAATATCCTTCAATTTCAGGCTGCTGATACTATTTCCCTCTATACTGTCATCGTGTAAGACCACGAACTCCCCGCCGGCCGTCTCCTGCACATCGAATTCCACGCCGTCCACGCCTATTGCAAGAGCGGCACGGAAAGCTTCCAGCGTGTTGTCAGGGAAGTCCCGCGTAAACCCGCGGTGGGCTATTACCAGGGCCTTCTTCATGCTGTTAATCGAGTATGGCTATGGCGTCCATCTCCACCAGGGCATCCCGGCTGAGCAGTTCCTTAACCACGATGCCGGTAGAAGCAGGGAAGCTATTGGCGAAGTACTCCCGCCGCACTGCTACCGTGCCCTTATAGCCCTCCTTGCTGCGGATATAATCGCAGGTCCAGACCACGTCATCAAAAGTGGCGCCTGCCGTATCCAGGACTACCTTCAGCTTCTCATAAATAGTCCTGTACTGCTGCACGATGTCGCCCCTGATGACCAGCTTGCCGGTCTCCGCATCGATCTCCGTAGCGTCGTTGCCGGACACAAAAAGCATATTGCCTTTGCGCACCGCCGGGGCGAAGGTGAGGTGCTCGTAGATTTCCCAGCCTTTGGGTATGATGGCCTGCCGCTTGCTCATGTCTGCCTCCTCTTTATTAATCCTGTATTTACCAACAGTCGCTTATAACCGCAGCCGTTTTAAAAGGGTCGCTGCTGATCACGTTGGCGCCCCAAAATTCCATAGCCCCTATGTCAGACGATAAATCACCGGCGTCGCCGCGGTCGAGCAGCCGGGTAACCAGGGGAAAGCCATCCCAGCCGGGCTCATCATCCAGCGGGGGGAAGGTGATGCCCAGGTTAAACGCTTTAACCCCCAGCCGGTCACGAAAGCAGGCCAGCATGCGGTAAATATTATGTTCCAATTCATCGCTAAGGCGTGGCGCGAGTATCATCACCTCGTTAAGCTTGAGCGGCGACAGGCAGATTATTACCTTGGCATAACCTGCCCGGAACCCTAAACCCAGCGCCTCATGCACTTTGAACAGGTCTGCAAAGTAACCGCTGCTATATTTAGCTTTATACTCAACAGCGGCCTGCCGCAAGTGTTCCACTTTGGCGTAATGGGACCCCCTGCCCAGCACGACCTGCGCGTGTCCGTGCGAGATGCTGGCGCCGGCACGGTAATTGCAATTCCACAGGAAAAGGCCGTAGCGGGCAGCGGCGTCATATTCATGGGCCCGCTGCATCCACTTCCAACCGGTATCGATGTAATCTACAACCTCGTTGCAACCAAAATCCAGCGGATTTGCATTCTTGAATATGATTACGCAGTGGTATTGCTCATAACTGGCAATATTGCCGGCGGTGATGCAATATTTGCCCTGCACTCTGCCAAATGGGTTCCCGGTCGTTTTGTGCAACGGCTCTGCAAACGGGCTATCGCTATCCTGTTTTCCCGCTATACCACCGGTACCTGTGCCCCGAAAGTTATGCGGACGGAGAGAACGCAGGGGATTGAAAATAGACTGTTCAAGTGAAATGCGGTTGGTGACCTTTACCAGCGGCTGTGCCATGACTTTTTCGACCGGGCCAAACTGCCGTTCAATCCAGGGCAGCATCTGCTCCGGCGAGTGCAAAATACCCGTAACCACATCCACTGAAAAAATACGGTTAAATATGCGCTGAGTATCAAGCGGGAGACCCGCAACTGCGCCAGGAAGCTGTTCGATCGAAGCTATCATCCGGGTGCGCCCCAGTAATTAAACCGCGGCCTGCTTCGGCGATGCGGTCAGCCTCCAAATAAGGTCGGGCGTTTCCTTCTGCCCCATGCCGTAGCCTATTAATAGTGCCAGCCTGTCCAGCATCAGCCTGGCGCCGTCCAGGTCGCCCTTCTCCAGCAGGGGCAGGGACTTTTCCAGCAACTGGGTTTCCTCGTTAAGCTGGCAGGCGAAACCGCCCAGGTTGCCGCAGCAGGGCGCGATGGCCTCTGACCGCCACAGGTGGGCCTCTTTTATCTCGAGGATTTTCTTCAGCGCCTCGATGCCTTCCTGCCTGGTAGCCGGGTCGGCGAGCTTGCTTCTCGCCTCGTTATACGTATCGATGTTGATTATCATCATAGCTGCACCGCCTGCCTGTTATTTTACTGCCTTTGCCTTAATGCTTGAAATGGCGCACCCCTGTAAACACCATGGCCAGGCCGTATTTATCAGCCGCCTCGATCGACTGCTGATCACGGATGGAGCCGCCGACCTGTATGATGGCCGTTACCCCGCCTTTGGCCGCCAGTTCCACGGTGTCGGGGAAGGGGATGAAGGCATCCGACCCCAGCACGCTTCCCTTCGATTTATCCCCGGCGCGCTCCAGCGCGATCTGCGCGCTGACCGAGCGGTTGGGCTGGCCGGCGCCCATGCCCAGCAGGGTACGGTCTTTGGCCAGCGTAATGCCGTTGGACTTGATATGCTTGACCGCCTTCCAGGCGAAGAAAAGGTCATCCCATTCCTTCTCCGACGGCTGCCGCCTGGTAACTACCTGCGGCTTGAATTCCTCGCCGGTGTAAAAGTCTTTCAGTTGCGCCAGGAAGCCGCCGCTGATGGGGCGGAACTCCACAGTCTTTCCCTTTGGCACACGGATTTCAGCCGGCATGGAGAGCAGCCGCAGGCTCTTTTTTCGTCCCAGCAAGGTCAGCGCTTCGTTGCTATACCCCGCCGTGATGATGACGTCAAAGTGCGTCTTATCCACTTCGGTGGCCAGCGCTATATCCATGACCTTGTTGATGGCCACGATGCCGCCGAAGGCTGCCATGGGGTCGCCGGCCAGCGCCCCGCGGTAGGCTTGCGGCAGGTCGTTGTTGCTGCACAGGCCGCAGGCGTTAGTGTGCTTAATGATGGCCACAGTGGGCTCCTCAAAGTCGCTGACCAGGTTCCAGGCGGAATCGATATCCAGGAAATTGTTGAAGGAAAGCTCCGCCCCGGAGTGCTGCTTGACCTGGGTGATGCCCCACGGCTTCTGCCCGGCCACTTTCTCTTCGTACAGGGCCGCATGCTGGTGCGGGTTCTCGCCGTAGCGCAGGTTGTACATCTTATGCAGGGCGATGGTCAGGCCGGAGGGGAAGGTTTCACCTTCCAGCCAGTACTGGGAGATAGCAGTGTCGTAGAGCGCCACGTGCTGGAAGGCCTTCTGTGCCAGCCTCTTGCGGAAGGCCAGGTCCACCTGCCCGCCCTTGAGTTTCTCAATTATCAGGTTATAGTCCGCCGGGTCAACCACCACCAGGACGGCCGGGAAATTCTTGGCCGCGGCACGTATCATGGTGGGGCCGCCTATATCAATATTCTCCAGCGCTTCCTCCATGGTTACGCCGGGCCTGGCGACAGTTTCAACAAAGGGATACAGGTTGACCACCACCATATCGATCGGCTCGATCTTATGCTTGCCTAATTCATCCATATGCCCCGGCCGGTCGCGCCTGGCCAGTATGCCGCCATGCACCATCGGGTGCAGCGTTTTTACGCGGCCGTCCAGTATCTCGGGAAATCCAGTGATATCCGATATGCCGTGGACCGCCAACCCGGCTTCGACCAGCGATTTCCTGGTGCCGCCGGTGCTGAAGATATCCACCTTCAAATCCTGCAACTGCCGGGCGAAATCAACCAGGCCGGCCTTATCTGATACGCTCAGGATAGCACGCATAGAACACCCCTTTACTGTATTATCACTCTCTCGCTGCCGTTGGCCTTGACTATCTTGCCTATCTGCCGGGCATCCGCCAGGGATGACAACATCTTACCCGCCGCTTCCTGACCGCAGATGGCTACCATGCCTATGCCCATATTGAAAACGCGGTACATCTCCTCGTCCTTCAGGCTGCCCCTCTTCTGCACAAGCTCGAAAATGGCCGGCACCTGCCATGAGGCCCGGTCTATTTGCGCTGAGCAGCCGGCTGGCAATATGCGAGGTATATTGCCCACCAGGCCGCCCCCTGTTATATGGGCCAGGCCATGTAGCTCATCCAGGAACGGTTTAAGCTCGTTATGATAGCAGCGGTGCGGTTGCAGCAACGCTTCGCCCAGTGTCCGGCCCAGTTCGGGATAGATCATTTTAAGGGAGATCGCGTCACGGTCGATGCCGAAAATCTTGCGCACCAGGGAATACCCGTTAGTATGCAGGCCGCTGGAGGGCAACCCCAGCACAATATCGCCTTCAACTATATTTTCACCGCTGATGACCTTAGCCTTTTCTACCACCCCCACAATGAAGCCCACCAGGTCGTAGTCGGCAGCCTTGTACATGCCGGGCATCTCGGCCGTCTCGCCCCCGATAAGGGCACAGTCAACCGCCCGGCAGGCCCGCGCCAGGCCTGAGACGATAGCGGCCACCGTGTGCGGCTGCAGCTTGCCCAATCCCACGTAATCCAGCATGAAAAGCGGACTGGCGCCGCAGCACAGTATGTCGTTGGTGCAGTGGTTGACCAGGTCCATGCCCACCGTATCATGCTTTTCCATCAGCACGGCCAGCTTGAGCTTGGTGCCCACACCGTCGGCGCTGGATACCAGCACCGGGTCTGTGTATTGCCTGAGCTTGAAGAAGGCGCCGAAATGGCCGATATCGGTGAGTACCTCGGGGCCAAAGGTCGGGCGCACCAGGTCCTTGATCAGGTCCTTGGTCTTATCAGCGGCGGATATATCCACGCCCGCCTGGGCGTAAGCTCCCTTAGGTTTCGATTTCACTGAGGCTCCTTGCCGAAGGCAATGGCAGAGTCTCCAGTTGCAGCTTATCCATTTCAAGCTGCACCGGCATGGGGTATTCGCCGGTAAAGCAGGCTGCGCAGAAATTCTCCCTGGGCAGGCCGACAGCTTCGATCAGGCCGTCCATGCTGATATATCCCAGTGTATCGGCGCCGATGGCGTCCCTGATCTCGGGGACGGTCTTCTGGGCTGCGATCAGTTCCCAGCGCGTGGCCATATCAACGCCAAAAAAGCACGGGTAGCGTATGGGCGGGGCGCAGATCCTCATATGCACCTCCCTGGCGCCGGCCTTGCGTAACACGTTTATAACGCGCGGTGTGGTTGTGCCGCGCACGATGCTGTCATCCACTACCACCAGGCGCTTGCCGGATATCTCCTGCGTGAGCGGGTTGAACTTCAGCCGCACGCCCAGTTCGCGCAGTCTCTGGTCAGGCTCAATGAAGGTGCGTCCCACGTAGCGGTTCTTGATCAGCCCCTCGTGGTAAGGAATACCCGAAGCCCTGGCGTAGCCTATGCCGGCTGCTGTGGCCGAATCCGGTATGCCGATCACGATATCGGCATCCACCGGGTGTTCGCGGGACAGGATGGCGCCCATATTTTCACGGGTTGAATAGATCAGCTTGCCGTTAAGCAGGCTGTCGGGGCGCGCGAAGTAAATATACTCGAAGATACACAGTGCCCGGCGCACGCTTTCGATACGCGTGCTCCTCACACCGTTGGCATCGATAGTTACCAACTCGCCCGGCTCGATTTCCCGGACGAACTGGGCGCCGATATGGTCGAGCGCACAGGTTTCCGAAGCCAGCGTCCATCCGCCGTCGATGCTGCCCAGCGAGAGGGGCCTGACGCCCATGGGGTCGCGCACACCGTAGAGCTTATTATTGGCCAGTATAACCAGGGAGTAGGCGCCCTGCAGGCGGCGCATGGCATATTTTATCCTGGCCTCGATATCCTTTCCCGGGGAAGACAGTATCAGGTTGGCAATGACCTCCGAATCGGTGGAGGCGTTGAAGACATAGCCCTTCTCTTCAAGGCTGGCCCGCAGTGCTGCGGAATTGGTGATATTGCCGTTGTGACCCAGCGCCAGCTTGATATCGGCGGCGCCCACCAGCACCGGCTGGGCATTGCAGGCCATGCTGGACCCCGTGGTCGAGTAACGGTTGTGCCCGATGGCGGTACTGCCCTTGAGGCGGACCAGCTCTTCCTCAGTAAATACGTGCGAAACCAGTCCCATATCCGTGTGGATATAGATCCTGCCATCCTCGGCGGTAGCAATGCCGGCGCTCTCCTGCCCGCGGTGCTGAAGCGCGTAAAGGGCAAAGAAAGTTACGCGGGCTACATCTACTCCGGGGGCATAGATACCGAAAATGCCGCAGCTTTCGTGCAAATCGTGCATCGGTTTACATAGCGATTATACGGCTTTTACAGCGTCACGGTCAATGTATTGAACATACCGCCAAGGACACGGTCAGGCTGCCCCGTAACGGCCGGGCTTACGGCGGGCAGCCCCACACCTCCGTCCGAGAGTTATTGGTCTCGCCAGATTCACTAATTACTCCGGTCCGACGGGGGGGCACCCCCAGGTTTCCTGGTAAGAGTTGTTAGTCTCATCGGACTCGTTAACTACCCCTTCGCTATCGATGACCGCCCTCATCGTGCTATGTGCGCCGACCTCACATAAGTGGTGGTAACTCGGGAAAGTAAGGGTGGTTTGCCCTCCCGCAACTATCCCGCCAGGGACATTTATTGTACCAACATGGATCCCACCGCGATACAGCTTGATCCAGAACCCCCCCGAATCCAGAGTGCCTATGTTCTTTGCCGTGACTTTGACCGTGTTAGAGGGCGCAGGACCGTACGCAATATCGGTAATCTTCAGGTCAGGCTTTAAAGCCAGCATTGGCCCCACAGACCCGATGGAAAGACAGGTAAACGTCTTGGCCATACTGTTGTTGGCCCCGTTAGATTCCACGGCGACATTGGTTGAATCGGCCGTGACCACCACGCTGTCCGACAGCCCGGTGCATAAGTAGGCATAGGCGCTGAACGACTGGGTGCTGGCAGCGGCAACGGCCAGCACCGGCACCGAATCGGTGGCTTTCACAGCCCCGTCAATGGTCAACTTTGTTACCGTAACGGGCGCTGAGGCCGTCCCCTGGTTCTTGATACGGTAATATATTTTGGCGCCTGATTTCCATACATCTTCGATGACCAGGTCCGGCTTCAACGTTGCCGCGGCAGCAACCGAGACGGTGACCGTGGCCTGGCCGAAATAGGCCGTATTGGCTGCGGTCAGCGTATAGGTCGTATTGACAGCCGGTGACACGGCCCTGGCGCCGGTCAGTCCCACGCTGCCCACTCCGTGATCTATGGTTACGGCTACGGCGTTGCCGACATCCCAGCTAAGGGTTGAGGTAGCGCCTGCAGCAATCCCCGCCGGTGCAGCATTGAACGAGTTGATCACAGGCGGCGTCGGCCCGGGTGCGCCGCTGCCCGGATCGGCGGGCGGAGGTGTGCCCGGATCAGCGGGGGGAGGCTCGGCTGCGGCCTCGGTTATCACGTTCACCGTACCCTGCGTCTCGAGGGACCAGTTGCCCGAGCTGTCCTGCACAGAGAAAAGAACGATATGATTGCCCGGTGACAATTGAGTTGTATCAAAGTTTGCCCGGCTGCCCAGGTCGCCATCGATGCTGGAGCGCCAGAGATAGGCCGTGATGCTGCCGCTGGCAGCAGTGCCATGTCCGCTGAAGTTGACCGACTCACCCCAATTGAGGCTGCTGGGCGATATCCGGTCGATAAAGGCCGCCGGCTTATTTACGCCTGTGGATGCGCTGCCGGGGGCGGTAGCCCCGGGTTGAACAATAGTGAAACAAGCTGAACTCAGAATAGTGATCAATGCCAGTGCCAGATAAACAGACTTCTGCATTTCCCTGCCTCCTGTTATCGAATTTCAATAAGTTGTTGCTACTGTGTCAATAATTTACCATAACAAAACACACCTGTCCAAAACGAATATTAATAGCCGCCTGCCAACCCGTCAGGCTACTGCTTTTATCAGCCACTGCGTGGCCGCGTCGATAGCCCGCTGGTCCTGCCGCAGCCTGTGCCCGGCGCCGGGCAGTATGGCCAGATCTTTCGGCTGGCCTGCTTTTTCAAACAGCTTCCCGGCGTGCGCGACAGGAACTACGTCATCCTGGTCGCCGTGCACCAGCAGCAGCGGCTTCGGCGTTATTTTATCAATATATTCTATGGGCGCGATTGTTTTGAATCCATCCAGCCATTTCTCCACCGAGGGAGGGAAGTCCGCATCTTTGATTATCCCGATATCCCTGAACCTGCTGATCAGCGAGTCCGCTGTCTGGCCGCCGGCCATGAAGTCAAATCTCGCCGGGCAGGCCAACGTGGCCACGGCATACACGCGCTTGTCTTTAGCGGCGGCATAAACGCAGACAGCCGCTCCGCCCGATGAACCGAGCAGGCAAATCCTGTTTTTATCCACCTCGGGCAGCATCGCCAGGAAGTCGATAGCGGCTGCCAGGTCGTGAGTCCAGTCCAGCATGTCGATATTGCCCTGGCTGGGACCGCAGCCGCGGAAATTGAAGGCCAGCGCCACGAAGCCGACCCGGCAGAACCTGGCAGCGAGTTCGGGATAACCGCCTTGCTCCCCCGGGTTATACGGGACAGCCGGTATGCCGTGGCACAGGCAGACGGCCGGGTAGATCCTGTTGCATTCCTCCGGCAGGAAAACCTCTCCTGACAGCATCATTTCGTCAGCGCACAGTATAACCGCCGAATGTCTCATCATTTGATAACTCCCAACATTAATAACGCCAGCAGTCCCCAGGATAGCACGGCCAGCGCCAGCCAGGCAGCCTTGTTCCAGCGCAGTATCTTGACGCCGTCCAGCGGCGGGAAGGGTATCAGGTTGAAAGCCGCCAGCCAGAGGTTGACCTGGAACCCGAAATTGCCTACCATGCTCCAGATATCAGCATAACCTGTACCAATAGCCAGCAGGTAGAAGAGTCCCGCCAGCGCGATATTGGTCAGCGGGCCGGCGGCCGAGATGAGCCCCTCCTCAGTGGGGTCGGGTGTCTTATACGTGGATGTGTAAACCGCGCCGGGGGCAAAGAAGAGGAACCGCCCGAAGCTGAGCAGGGCGGAGGCCACGGCTATGGCCAGCCCCATCTTCCACATGCGGAACTCGGCATGGTAGCCGCAGCGCTGCGCCACTCCCTTGTGCGCCAGTTCATGGCAGACGAAGCCCGTGCCGATGCCTATCAGGGCCACGCCGAAATTAACCGCGAATTTTTCAAAGGATAGCAAATACGGGATGCCGCGGTTGGGAATCAGGTACTGCAGGGAGAAACAGAAACCCAGCGACATCCAGCAGATGGCCAGGTCGCGCAGCTCAATTTTACTGAAGCTCATAATTCCAGCGGCCTCAGGTGAATGAGGAACTCCCGGTTGCCCTCGGCGCCCAGTATGGGCGAGGCCGCCAGGTTGAGCAGGCTCAGGGCATGCTCATTCATCCATATTACGAAATTGCTGATGGTTTTAGCGTGGATAGCCGGTTCCCTGATCACGCCTCCTTTGCCCACGTCCTGCTTAGCCGCCTCGAACTGCGGTTTGAAAAGTATCAACATCCCGCCGCCCGCTTCAAGGTGGGGCAGCACGTTGGGTATAACACTGCTGACCGATATGAAGGAAAGGTCCAGGGTGGCCAGGCTGATCTTTTCCGGCAGGCCGAAGGGATAATGCGCGTTGACTTTCTCCATGACAGCCACCCGGCTGTCATGCCTCAACCTGTAATCGATTTGCCCGTAGCCGACATCGAGGGCATAAACCTTCTCAGCGCCGTGTTGCAGCAGGCAGTCGGTGAAGCCTCCCGTGGAAGCCCCCACGTCTATGCAGGCCAGGCCTTTGACCTCAATCCCGAATTCCTGCAGTGCGTGAGCCAGCTTCAGCCCGCCGCGGCTTACGTAGGGCATCCTGGCCTTCATACGCACGTCCGCGTCTGCCGGCACCGCGTTGCCGGCCTTGGTCATCACACTGCCGTTTACGCTCACCTCGCCGGCCATGATGGCCGCCTGGGCTTTGATCTTGTTTTCAGCCAGACCCCTGTCGACCAGCAGACTATCTAAACGTTGTTTAGGCATAATGAAACCAACGTGTCATTAGATTGCTTCGTCGCTGCGCTCCCTTTTACCTGTCATTGCGAGGCCGCCGCAGCGGCCGCGGCAATCTGACCGTTAGTGGCGTAATGCCTACAGATTGCTTCGTCGCCTTCGGCTCCTCGCAATGACATTTTTGTGTTATTTCGGCTGCGGCGCCGGGGGCAACATGCCCCTGGCAACGCTCTTGGGCATCACGTCGGCCAGCTCCTTAACGGTCCAGACGCCGTCCTTGAAGATGCTCGTTACGATGGTTGGCTCAGAGTAAAGGCCGATCTCGCCGCCGCCCACGAAGAAGGTCTTGCCGTTGACCCCGGCCGCCGCGTCGGTAGCCAGGTAGACCACCAGCGGGGCGATGTGCTCGGGGGCCATCTTTTTCAGCTCGGCGCCGATATCCAGTCCCAACCCTCCGCCGCCTTCCCGTGCCTTCTTTTCCATGGCAGCCTGCAGCTCGGGCGTCACGGTCAGGCGCGTGGCCGCGATGGGCCGTATACAGTTGACGGTCACGCCGTATTTGCCCATGTCCAGCGCCACTGTGCGCGTGAAGCCTACGATGCCTTCCTTGGCGGCGCTGTAGTTGGCCTGCCCCAGGTTGCCCAGGCCGGCCTGCGAAGAGGTATTGATGATACGTCCGCTCCTCTGCTGGCGGAAGAAGGCGCACGCGTGGCGGGTACAGTAGAAATGGCCGTAGAGATGCACCTTCTGGATGATGTCCCACTCGTCCTCGGTCATATTGAAGACCATGCGGTCGCGCAGGATGCCGGCGTTATTGACCAGGACGTCAATTTTCCCGAAAGAATCCACCGCCGTCTTGATGATATTTTCAGCGCCTTTCCAGGTGGATACCGAATCGTAGTTGGCCACGGCCTGGCCCCCCAGCTTCTTTATCTCGGCCACCACTTCATCGGCCGGCACCGATGCCGCGCCTGCGCCGTCCGAGCCGCCGCCCAGGTCGTTGACCACCAATTTGGCGCCCTCGGAGGCGAAGAGCAGCGCCTCGGCCCTGCCCAGTCCGCGCCCGGCGCCCGTTATAACTACAACCTTGCCATCGAGTAAACCCATGCCTGTACCTCCTATTTAATTTTGCTGCATATCTTAACCCGTAGCGGGTATTCAGCGCAAGGCAATTGATATCTGCTTGTCCTCACAGCCGTTCAGCGCCCCCTGTCCCGCTCCAATTCAAGTAAACGGAGCTTGCGCCACAATCCTCCGCCGTAGCCTCCCGGCCCCCCGACGGCGGCGATAACGCGGTGGCAGGGGATAATAATAGCTATGCGGTTGGAACCATTGGCCGCACCCACGGCCCTGGCCGCGCCCGGTTTCCCGACCGCCCGCGCCACTTCCCCGTAGCTCCTGGTGTGGCCGTAAGGTATATCCCGCAGGGCCTGCCACACTTTACACTGGAAATCAGTGCCCGGGTATGACAGGGGAAGACCGAAAGCAGTGCGCTTTCCGTCAAAATATTGCGCTAATTGATCCCGCAACACGGCAAAAAGCGCATGCTCGCCAGGCAAAAGGGGCATAAGAAAGAGCTCGCCGATGGTTTGCCTTTCCAACCTGCCGCGGTCATCAAATTCCAGCAGGCAGATGGCATCGCCGGTTGCACCCGCCAGCATATCGCCCAGCGGCGTATTAATCAAGGTCGTAATTATATGATCAGCGGCAACAGCCCTGTCAGCGGGCATCATTGTCCCCCGTCCTGTATTAGTTACGATTCAGCCAGTATCGTCTCCTGCTTGACCTTCGCGGCGTCGGCCGGGTATGTCCGGGCGGCGATCAGGAAGAATATCCCTCCCAGTAAACTCATTACGGCTGACAGCATCACCGCTACGCCCAGGCCGTCGGCGCCGCCGCCCAGCAGATCGGAAATCCCGCCTACCACCCAGGTGCCCCAGGCGCCGCCGAACAGGTACTGGGCAAAGATTACCAGTCCCATGGCAAGGCCCTTGTGCGCCACCGGCACCAGTTCCTGCGATACGGTAGCGAAGGCCGGAATGGCCATTGCGACGGCGATGCCCCATAATGCGAGGAGCGCAAATCCCAGCGGGCTGAACCTGGCAGGGATCGCTAAAACGATCAATACGCTGGCTGCCAGGTAGGCTACTGCCGGCACGTACATCCTGCCGCGCGGGCTCTTTTTATGCCAGAAATCGGATAAAAATCCACCTAACGGCGCACCTAAAATAGCGGTCAGTCCAACCAAACCCACATATGTGCCGGCGCTGGCCTCCGATATATTCATAACCCGCATCATCAGGCTGGGCATCCAGAAGAGCACCGCGGTGGACATGAACACCGATAGGCCCAGTGCCGGGTAAAACCACTTCATGGTCGGCGCCTTAAGCACATTGCCCATGGCCACGAAGAAGCCCTTGATACCGGCCGAGGCCCCCGTATCCTCCACAGTCTTGTAGTCCTTCATGAAAAAGGCCAGTACGCCCAGTATGATACCGGGAATGGCAAAGAAGTAGAAGGGGGTGCGCCAGCCGTACCTGGCCGAGAGGACACCGCCCAGCATGACGCCCAACAGTGCGCCCAGCGGTATGGCTATGTGGAAGATGCCCACCACGCGTCCGCGCTTCTCCTTAGCGTAGGAGGCGCCCACCATAGCTATGCCACCCGGCACAAAGCCCGCTTCGCCCAGACCTACGAAAGCACGCGGAATGAGTACGGTGATGAAATTGTTAGCGAAACCGGTCAGGAAGGTGAAGGCGCTCCACAGCATGGCCATCAGGCCCAGGGATTTCCTGCGGCTCCAGCGGTCCACCATGTGCGCGACCGGGAACGAGAAGAGCGCCATGCCCAGCATGAACACGGTGAAAGCCAGTCCGCACTGGGCGTCGGTCAGTCCCAGTTCCATCTTCATCGGCTGCAGGGTGACCGAGAACACCTGCCTGTCCATATAGTTTATGGCGTAAAGCAGTGTGCAGATGATGAGGACGTAATGCGCCCGCCATCCGCCTGTCTTGTACTCCTTCACATCGCCTGGGCCTTTCTCATTTGCCATAGCATTTACCTCCTTATATCCGCCGGGCGCTCTGCGTCGGCGGTTTTATGGCACTATACTACAATGCCCGAAAGATGTAAAAGTTTATATTGTGCTACAATTTGCGCGGTATCAACCAAGAGGAGGCGGAAATATGCTCACCTGCATCGCAATCTCATCACTGGCAGCGCTGCTGCTCATCCTGATAGCTATCTTAGCTGTAAAAACCGCCGCGTTCAAATCGAAACAGTTAATTGTTGATTTTAAGGCTGAATATCCCGTCGATATGGATGCGGCGGCAGGGCGCCTCTCGGGCGCGGTACAGTGCCCGACGGTCTCCAACCTCGATGAGTCGCAGGTCGACTTTGAGCAGCTTGCCCGCTTCCGTGAATACCTGGCCTCATCCTTCCCTCTGGTCCATTCCTCGTTGGATAAGCAGGTCATCAATAAGCACGGACTGCTTTATTGCTGGAAGGGCAGCGACCCTGCTAAAAAACCCATCCTTCTGCTGGCGCACCAGGACGTGGTACCCGTTACAGAGGAAGGCTGGACCCATGCTCCTTTCTCCGGCGCTATCGCCGATGGCCACATCTGGGGCCGCGGCACGCTGGATGATAAGGACAGCTTGATGGGCATGCTGGAAGCCGTGGAATACCTTCTCAAGGACGGCTTCGGGCCCGCCCGTTCCATATACATGGCCTTCGGCTTCCAAGAGGAGGTCGGGGGCCGGGAGGGGGCCGGCAAGATCGCCGAATTCCTCAAATCGCAGGGATTGCAATTTGAATACGTGATCGACGAGGGCAGCGTCGCCGTACAGGGGCTGGTACCCGGCATTACCTCGTGGGTAGCGCTGGTAGGGACCGCCGAGAAGGGCTACCTTTCGTTGGAGCTATTAACCGAGGCCGGTGGCGGCCATGCAGCTTGGCCGCCACACGAAAGCGCGGTCGGCATAGTCGCCACAGCCGTAGCCAAATTACAAAAACAACCTTTCCCGGCGCGCCTGGCCGGCCCGGCCGCGGCGCTTTTCGAGTACCTGGGGCCGGAGATGTCCTTCCCCAACAAGATGATCTTCGCCAACTTATGGCTGTTCCGCTCAATCGTAAAAGGCAAGCTGGCAGCCAAACCGGGCACCGATGCCCTCATACGCACCACTACCGCCCCCACCATGTTCCGGGGCAGCGCCCAGGACAACGTCCTGCCCGTGCTGGCCACGGCGGTTATCAATTTCCGCATATTGCCGGGGGATACGACTGCCGGCGTCATCGCAAGGGTCACGGAGGTCATCGGGGACCCGCGCGTAAAGGTCACTCCGCTAAAGAAACTCTTATTCGAGCCATCGCCCGCTTCGCCCACGGATAGCTGGAGCTTCGGCATAATCACTAAGACCATACGGGAGGCCCTGCCCGCTACCCTGGTAGCCCCCACGCTTGTGCTGACCAGGACGGACTGCACCTATTTTACCGGCCTCTCGGCCTGCTGCTACCGCTTCGTGCCTGAGCGCATACCCGGCGATGAGTTGGCCTCCATCCACGGCGTCAACGAGCGCATCTCCATAGACAGCTACCGGGAGATGATCAATTTCTATATCCGTCTGATGCAGAATTCGTGCGGCTGAGTGTGCTATGATTTATTTACACCCGCCACGCTTTGTGGACAACTCTTATGCAAACAACTGATTAAGGAGGAACCCTATGAGTCAAGGAGTATTAGACGGCATCAGAGTGCTCGACTTCGGCCAGTATATCGCCGGACCCTTCGCGGCCATGCTGCTGGCAGAGCAGGGCGCCGACGTCATCAAGGTGGAGCGCCCGGGAGGCGACCCCCTGCGCGGCGAGGACGCTTTCATGGTCTGGAACCGCAGCAAAAAGGGCATCACGCTCGACCTCAAGAAGCCATCGGGCTTAAAGATCGCCCTCGATTTAGCTAAAAAGTCCGATGTCATCATCGAGAATTTCAAGCCGGGCGTAGCCGACAGGCTGGGCATCGGGTACGACAAGGTCAAGGAGATCAATCCCCGCGCGGTTTACTGCTCTATCTCGGCCTTCGGCGCCAAAGGGCCCTACGCCGGCTGGCAGGGTTACGAGCAGATCGTCAGCACGGCGGCTACGGTTTACCAGGAGCAGGGACTGGCCACGCATCCCCTCTACGTCGTGCTGCCGCTGGCCAGCCTTTACACCGCCGTGGACACGGCCTTCAACATCGTTACCGGGCTCTGCGTGCGCGAGACCACCGGCAGGGGACAGAAGATTGAGGCCTCCCTTTTCAGGAGTATCCTCAGCACCTTCCGCCAGTTCAATGTAGATTTCGAGGGCATGTTCCGCGCCCCCTGGGGGCCCACCGGTCCCATGCCGCTCTACCGTCCCTACCAGTGCAAGGACGGCAAGTGGCTGTTCACCGCCCTGGGCAATTTCAAATTCTTCACACAGTTCGCCCTCGAGATGGGGCACGACGAATGGCTGACCGACCCGCTCTTCGAGGGCGCGCCCTTCCTCATCTTCCCGCCGCGCAACGCGCAGGTCATGGCCCTGCTCAAACCTATCTATAAGACCAAGAACCGCGACGAGTGGCTGGAACAGTTAGGCTCGCAGGGTATACCCGTGGCGCCCGTGCAGAGTGTCGATGACTTCATGAATTACCAGCAGGTCATCGCCAACAGCATGCTGCAGACCGTCAAAGAGCCCAAAAAAGGCAACGTAAAAGAGATGGGCATCCCTGTAGACGTTACCGGTTGCCCGGGCAAGATCAAGGGTCCTTCGCCGCAGCCCGGCCAGCATACGCGCGAGGTGCTCAAAGAGCTGGGCTATTCAGCGCAGGATATCAAGCGCCTCAAGCAAGAGCAGGCCATTAAAGTTGCCCCGAGGAGGAAATAACATCATGATGCCATTGGAGAAGATCAGGGTAGCAGATTTCACCACCATGCTGGCCGGCGCCGGCGTTTGCCGCGAACTGGCCGACCTGGGCGCCGACGTTATCAAGATAGAGCCGGCCGACGGAGACTCCTGGCGCATGCTGGCCGGCGGCTTCATGGGCGTCAACCGCGGCAAGCGCGGCGTGGTCATCGACCTGCGCAAGGAGGAGGCGCGCCCCATCGCCCATAAGCTCATCGCCACCTGCGACATGCTGGTGGAGAACTCACGTCCCGGCATCATGCAGAAGCTGGGCATGGACTATGAGTCCATCAAGAAGCTGAAGCCGGATATCATGTATATCTCCATGCCGGCCTTCGGCTCGAAAGGTCCCGACTCCGAGCGCCCCGGCTACGATCCGCTCTTCCAGGCCATGAGCGGCCAGATGTCTGGCCAGGGCGGACCCGGCAAGACGCCCGTCTTCCACAAGATATCGCTCAACGACGAGATGGGACCCATGCTGGGCGCTTTCGGCGCCTCGCTGGCGCTCTTCCATAAGTTGCGCACCGGCCAGGGACAGTTGGTAGAAACGTCCCTGCTGCGTTCCGCCATAACACTGCAGTCCGGCACTTTCATCAAGTACAGGGGCATGAAGCGCAAATACCTGGGCAAGCCCGACATTAAAGGGCTCAGCGCACTCAACCGCCTCTACCAGGGCATCGACGGCGGCTGGCTGTATATTTACTGCTGCAAAGATGAGCACTGGAAGAACCTGTGCAAGGTGCTGGGGCTGACCGCGCTGACTACGGACCTTCGCCTCGCCACGGCGGGCGCACGCAAGAAGCACGATAAGGAGCTTACGGCCATACTCGAGGAGACCTTCTACACTACGCCATCCAACGTCTGGGCGCTATTGCTGGCGCTGCAGGGCGTGCCGGCCGTGCAGGGTCAGGGCATCGTCGAGCTGCTCCAGAACGACCCCCACTGCAAGGCCACCGGCGTTTACGAGGTGCAGCAGCATCCCCAGTGGGGCAAGGTGCAGCTCCAGGGCATCAACGCCGAGTTCTCCGAGACACCGGGCAAGGTGCAGCGGCCCGCGCCCATGCTGGGCGAACAGACTATTGAAGTTTTGCTGGAGATCGGCTACACAAAGGCGCAAATCGATGATTTCATCGCCAAAAAGTTAGTTGTGCAGGCCGCCCCGGTCCAGGAGTTGCCATGAACGCAAAGAAGGCAATTATCATCACCCGTGAAAACCCCAGGCTGGCCGTCATCACCCTGCCGGCCGCCGCTCCCACGACTGAGTTTGCCGCTGAACTGGCCGGGGTTTGCCAGGAGATAAATTTCGACACTGCTATCAGGGCCGCCGTCATCACCGGCAACGGCCCGGCCTTTTGCCGCGACGTGGCTTCCAGCCATCAAACACCGGCGGCTTTTTCATTGGCCGGGCCTGTTGCCTCGATCAACTGTCCCGTTATAGCGGCCATCAACGGGAATGCCGCCGGCATGGGACTTGAACTGGCGCTGGCCTGCGACATAAGGATAGCCGCCAAAGAGGCGCGCTTCTCATTCCCCTCCATATGGCATGGGCTGATACCGTCCGATGGCGCCACCCAGCGCCTGCCGCGACTGGTGGGCCGGGCCAAGGCCATGGAGATGATGCTGAGCGGCGATGCCATAACGGCCGCCGACGCGCTGCGCATCGGCCTGGTCAGCCGTGTGGTTCCGGCTGAAGACGTGTTGGAGGCCGCGCTGCAGATGGGCAGGGAGATGGCCGGCAAGGCAGCGCTGGCGCTCAAGTACTGCAAGGAGGCCGTGTATAAGGGGCTGGATATGACACTCGACCAGGGACTGCAGCTCGAGGGCGACCTCTACTTCCTGCTGCACACCACCGAAGACCGCACCGAGGGCATCAGCGCCTTCAAAGAGAAGCGCAAACCCAAATTTAAAGGAAAGTGATGTCCGCTGACCAGACCATACTCTACGAGAAACAGGGACATATAGCTTATGTCACACTAAACCGCCCTCAAGTGTTGAATATCTATAACGTGTGTATGCGAGATGAGCTTTACGAGGCACTTTCCGCTGTCAAAGCTGATACTGATATTCATGTCGTAATCTTGAAAGGCGCCGGGGAGAAGGCTTTCTGTGCCGGCGCCGATCTGACTGAATTCCTGTCCGCACCTGCGCCCACGGCCGCCCGCCACGTGCGCTGGCAGCGGGACGTCTGGGGACTCTTCCTCAGCCTGCCACAGCCCGTCATCGCCGCACTGCACGGCTATGTCTTCGGCTCCGGCATCGAGATGGCCATGTGCTGCGATATCAGGATCGCCGCTGACGACTGCGTTTTTGGGCTTCCTGAAGTAGCGCTGGGCATCATCCCCGCCGCAGGGGCCACCCAGACCGTGCCCCGCGCTATAGGCCCCGGCCCTGCTCTCGACCTTCTTCTTACCGGCCGCCGTATCGGCGCGCAGGAAGCTTTGGAAATGAAGTTGGTCAACCGTGTTGTGCCACGTTCTGATTTGCTTGCAGCAGTTGAGGCACTGGCTGAAAAAACAACCGGCTTCGATCAGCGCGCGGTGCGGCATATCAAGCAGGCCGTTTCAAGGGGATTAGACCTGCCGCTTAACCTGCCTTTGCGAGGGTGAGCCGAAGCTGCGAGCCGAAGGCGTGGCAGTACAGTATTCGCATAAATGACCAGTGGCGCATTTGTTTTGCCTGGCAAGGCGGCGACGCGATAGATGTAGAGATTACTGATTATCATTGAGGTAAATAAAATGAAGGAAAAAACATTACATCCGGTTCATCCCGGCGAGGTTCTTCTTGAGGAGTTTCTTAATCCTATGGGCTTGAGCCAGAATAAGCTTGCCGTGAATATCGGTGTTCCGGCACGAAGGATTAACGAGATCGTTCATGAGAAAAGGAAGGTCACCGCTGATACCGCACTGAGGCTTGGGCGGTTTTTTGGTACATCCTCAGAGTTCTGGCTTGGCCTTCAGTCACATTACGACTTGGATATAGCTTCCGCTGCTCTTGGAGACCGCCTCGAAAAAGAAGTCAAAGAATATTCTAAAGTAGCCTGACATGACGATTCAGCCAATCCAAGCAAATCAGTTCTTTGCGAGGAACAGAGCGACGTGGCAATCTTCCTGAAAACCCAATCAAGTCCCTAAGTTCCAAACCTGCGGCAAATGACTCAGGTCGGCTAATCAACCCTTGGGTGCGCATATGTCACCACGCAAATAGTGATTGTTGCGACGCTTCAAATTGAAAGCCCGACGGTTTCACACTTAAATTCAGTTATGGCCACTCGTAAAGGTAACGGTTCGGGTAACATTGCCGCTGGAATCCCCACTTTTTTAAGGTGGTGAGGTGAAAGGAGCATAGGTATACGGTAGGTATGGTTAACAGTCTATAATCTTAAAGTGCTTACGTTTAATACACTGATAATATTATGGCGGTTAAACTTGTCTTAGACGGCTATTGTATTGTATCTCAGAACCAGCATACCTACGATACTCTCACGTCGTATGGCTATTCCCTGAAATTCAGGGATGTCACCAGGAAGGTAGGTAAGCCGGTTACATGCCCGGCCTGCGGCAAGTTATTTGAGATCGACAAGGGTAAAACCAAATGCGATTGTGATGCTGATCTTGTGCTCCAGGTCATGGACGTGATAAAGGATTATGATAAGGCAATTATCATCACCAGTGACGGCGATTTCGATAATCTTGTTAAGAAGCTAATAACACTGGAAAAGCTGGATATATGGTTCTGGCCCCGAGTAAGGCCGGGTGCTCGCACCTGTTAAGTAGCGCAGCGCGAGGCAGAATTGCCTTTGTGGATAAACTGATAAGTGACATAGAAAAATATTAAGGGAGAACCTTATGGGACTGAAACCCATGAGATGCTCCCTCGTCGTGATGTGTTCATTGTATATCTTCTGTCAATGCTTTCCAAATCCCCAATTCCAACCTGTCAATGACCTATAATTTTGTCACCCCTTAACTATTCCTGCGCTCCAACAATTACTCGTTGAAGGACAAGATGACCGACCTAAAATGTTCCGGACTTATTGATTTATCTAAACGTGCTCATTATAATGAGCACATGATCCATATATTGAGCGATGGTAAGTGCTGTACCCATACATAATTGCTACTAACAGCCAGAAAGTATTAAGCCTGCTGGCAAAATTCCCCGATCAGGATTTCTACGAAAGGGAAATATCCCGCAGGCTGGGAATATCTTCAGGCTCAGCTAATCGCGCACTAAATGAGTTGTTTTCATCAGGGGTTATCACGCGGAGGCAAAGGGGGAAAATGTTTTTTTATTCAATCGATTACCCCGATGCTGCCATCACCGTACTCAAGAAGATAATAAATATTCTGCTAATTGAGCCATTATCGGGAAGGCTGAAGAAGATCTCAAATCGTATAGTGCTATATGGCAGTTGCGCCCTGGGAACAGACACCTCTGAAAGCGATTTTGATTTATTTGTTGTATCAAACCGAAAAAAAGAGGCCTCCAATATAATCAGCGATTTCAAGTTCCCGATGGGATATGAGAATATTCATATTCAATCAGTAATCAGGACGCTTGTTGAATTGCTGGAAGGCGGAAGATCGGAGCGTGCTTTCATGGAAGAAGTTGAGCGCGGCATAGTATTGTGGGAGAAGGTTGCCAATGAACCAGGAGTTTAAGCAATCCCACATCCAACATCCAAAACATGCATTCCCTTTGTTATATTGCACAATTCGGCGAGCCAAATAGAATATGGGCCAAATAGCGGCTCAGTAGTCAGGTATTCAACAAATTTATCGTTTAACATTTATTTTAGTATACCCTGTTTTGATTCTGCCGGTATTCCTAACCGTATCTGTCTAATTACGGGGGTTCAGTCTTACATCTTCCCGCATGGCACTTTTGACAATATGTCCAGGCCATTGTAATATTAGTATATTAGTGAATACTTATACAATTCTGGGTAATGGACGCACTACCGAGGAAACTGCTGAATGGCAAGCAGAAATGTTCGGTGCCCTGGCCGATCCCACTCGGCTTAAACTGGTCAAATTACTATGCCGCCAGTCTGGGAACGTTTTATGTGTTAATGCCCTGGCCGGGCATCTTGGGGTGACCCAGTCGGCCGTTTCCCAGCACCTACGGGTGCTGAGAGTCGTCGGGTTGGTTAAGGCTGAGCGGCGTGGCTATCACATTCACTATTTTATGAATTTAGAAGCCCTGGATCGTTATCGTAATGTACTATCAGACGTATTGAGGATACAAGAGCCGCATGATGAAGAATTGTGTGGTAATCATTGCAATAAGAAGGAGAAAAAGAATGAATCAAGAGACTGAATGCGGTTGCGGGCAACATGGTCACGGCAAAGAGCAGGGGATGGGTCATGCACATGAGGGAGGCCATCATGGCAATCCAATCGGAGATAGACTGCACCACAGTAGCGGCTGTGATTGCGGCTGCAATTGTGGCTGCGGAGGTCATCACGGAGGTGGCTTTGGGCACGGATTTATACAACGCCGCTTCATCACTAAGGATGAGATCATTGCCCACTTGGAGTCATACTTGATGCAACTCAAGGCTGAAGCTGCCGGAGTGGAAGAGCGGATCGCCGAGCTTAAGAAGACAGGCTGAATGCAGTAGTGATGAAACAAGACAAACCTAATAAATGTGATAGAAGAAGGAAGTCAATATGGCTATTGAAATGGAACCTATTGGATTTGTGTCCACTGATGCTGAAACGGTCCCCCGGAGTTGGTCTGTATCTGATGTAAAAGGCACATTGGTCATTGATAAGTCCTATCTGGAAGGACTTAGTGATATCAAGCCTGGTCAGCGCATCTACGTGATTTTCCATTTCCATAAAAGCCCAAACTTCACGCCACAGTTCATGAGAATCAGGCCTCCAAACCGTGAAGAGAAAGTGGGAGTTTTCAGTACTCATTCACCGATCCGCCCCAACCCTGTCGGCCTATCACTCTTGAAAGTTCTTGGAATAGATGGCAACGTCATCCATGTCAAAGGATTGGACATGTTGGATGGAACACCAATTCTGGATATAAAACCTGAAATTTGTCCATAAGTGGGTTATAGGGAATTTGATGAGAAACCTCTCTCTTTGGCCTTTCACAAGAAGGAGTCCTTGCTTCACTAATCTGCGGTACGTGTCAAATCTTACCAGCATTTGAAGAATACAAAATAATCGACCGGAGGTTTACATATGGATGAACTGGAAAAGGAAAAAAGGGAAGGGCTTTCCTGGGATTATCTGGCAGGGGTTCTTACCAAGCAAAAGGAGATCGGCGACAAATACAAGATTCCCGGCTGGGGATTAGGCGCCGCCCTGTTTTCTTTTGCGGCTAAAGCCGTCATTGAGGAACTCGGCCCGGAGAGGGGTGAAGCTCTGCTTAAGAAAGCCATCGAGGAGTTCGGCAGGGAAAGAGGTAAGCGAATTGCCGGGATAGTAAAAGGGTTGGGCAAGCCGCTCACTCTAAAGAACTGGTTTATATACAACGATATGTATCCCCAAAATACTAATCCGCAGCCCATCGATATAGTTAACGGTGACTATATAATGAAAACGGGTGAATGCGTCTTGTTTAATACAACCAGGGAATTTGGCCTCAGCGATTTCAGTCAATTTTTTTGCAAGTATGATGACGAGGCGGTTTTTGAAGGTTACAACCCGGAAATAAAGCTGCTGAAGGACTACCGTTACCAGACCGGCAAAGACCACTGCGTGTTCCGTTATATCATAAAAGAGTCCAATAAATAGGGCCTCAGATTTCTGTCTGGAGCTTATGCCAATCGAGTCAGTTGAAAAAGTTCCGTCCCTGGCCAGGTTGTTCCTGTCTTTCCTGAAGTTAGGGGCCACAGCATTTGGCGGGCCTGCCATGATCGCCTATATCCGCAGCATGGCAGTCGAGCAAAAGAAATGGATAGACGATGCCTCGTTCAAGAACGGCGTCGCCTTCTGCCAGATGGTGCCTGGAGCTACAGCCATGCAGGCCTCTGCCTATGTGGGCTTGAGGTTGCGGGGTGTATCAGGCGCAACGGTCAGTTTTATTGGCTTCGCACTGCCCACGTTTGTGCTCATGACGGTTTTGTCAGCGCTCTATGTGCAGAACAGGGATTTGCCGACTGTCATTTCGGCATTTAACGGCTTGCAGGCCATCATAGTGTCAATCATCGCCAATGCAGCGATTATTTTCGGCAGGGCCAATATACAAAATTGGAAGGCGGCTGCGATAGCGGCTGTAGCCGCCGTACTATTCGGATTTGGGGTGTCGCCATTCCTTGTGATTCTCCTGGCCGCTCTTGCCGGCATATTTCTGTGCCTCCGGCAGCCAATGCCCCACCATGTATCAACATCTAATCGGGCCGCCATGCATCGCTCTGTTTTTGTCATTCTGGGTGCTGCGGCAATGGGATACCTGCTGCTCTTTTTCATGAATCGCGGGCTTTTTGACCTGGCAGCCTTGATGTTCCGTGTAGACCTCTTCGCATTTGGGGGTGGGTTTGCCTCTGTCCCTTTGATGTTCCATGAAGTAGTGAACGTCAACTCCTGGCTGGATAGTGAGACGTTCCTGGACGGCATTGCCCTGGGGCAGGTGACGCCCGGCCCAATTGTCATAACTGCCACTTTTATAGGCTACCTTCTTTATGGTCTGCTGGGTGCGGGAATTGCAACCGTAAGCATATTCTTGCCTTCTTTTTTGATTGTGGTAGGCGCCGCCCCGTATTTTGATAAGCTTTGTTCTTTTCCCTTGTTCAACAAAGCGGTGACCGGTGTCATCATCTCATTCGTTGGCCTCCTCCTCTCGGTAACTGTGCTGTTTGCTTTGAAGATGCCCTGGGATTTGTGGCGTACATTACTTGCCGTTGCCGCATTTGTGGCGTTGCTGTTGAAAGTGGAAATCTACTGGGTGGTTTTAGCAGGCGTTATCATTTCGATCTTCCTGCTTTAAACGAACAATGATTGCTTGATTGTTTGGTGGGCCACACTGGACGGTTCCCGAACTTCTGTTTGATAGTAAAGGCCTTATTCCGATGCTCCAGCAATTGCTTACAGGAGGATAAGATGGCCGACAATAATTTTCTGAATGTGGTTGTATCGCTGACCTGCCAGCCCGCCTGTATTAATTGGAAGCCGCCACTGACTGAAATAAAACTTGACAATTAACACCCGAGGAAGTATCTTCAATGTAGATACTATATATGGAGGCTTAAATTGAAGGCTCGCATACAGAAATGGGGCAATAGTCTTGCTCTGCGTATACCTAAGTCTTTTGCTTCAGAAGCCGGTTTGCAAAGAGAAACCTCTATTGAACTATCACTATCGGAGGGAAAGCTCATAATAACGCCTTTGACTAAACCAAAATTTACTCTTAAACAGCTATTGGCAAAGGTAAATAAAGAGAATTTGCATCATGAGACGGATACTGGTCCCGCTACAGGTAACGAAGCATGGTAAGCGCTTCAACCTATATTCCAAAATGCGGAGACATTGTGTGGATAACCCTAAATCCTCAAGCCGGACATGAACAATCAGGACGCCGCCCTGCCCTGGTACTTTCACCTATTAGCTATAA